>JAADHX010000025.1 GCA_013151655.1 Actinomycetota bacterium | reverse complement strand
GATGAACTGGGTGAAGATAAACGGCATACCAGAACCAAGACCGAAGATCTCCCAGTTGGCTTGAGCTTCGACGATGCCCTGTAACGACAGTGTCTCAGCCTGGATAACAACGCCGACCACAGCCAGAACTAGCGGAAGCTCGTAGGCAATCAACTGGCCGGCGGCGCGCAGACCACCAAGCAGTGCGTACTTGTTGGCCGATGCCCAACCAGCCATCAGCACCCCAAGCGCCGACAACGACGATACGGCCAAGGCATAAAATATGCCGGTGTCGAGATCCTCGACGACAAGATCAGGGCCGGCTGGCAGGACGACGTAGAGCAAGAAGGTCGAGGTCAGCACCACAACCGGCGCCAACATAAACACGTGTTTGTCGGCGTTATCTGGGTGGATGTCCTCTTTTTGAAGAAACTTGAGAGCCTCAGCTATGAGCTGAAGAGTCCCGTGAGGACCAGTCTCCATGGGACCGAGACGGCTCTGCATGAACGCCATCATCTTGAACAAGAAGAGGTAGACGAGAATTAGCGATGTCGTTGGGATGACCACAAGGGTCACGCCAAGCTTTATCGAGGTCTCGGCCCAATAGGCAAGCGCAAGCATCAGCGGTCAATGTCTCCGAGGATGAAGTACAGCGAACCGAGGATCGTGATGACGTCAGGAACAAACACGCCTCGCATCACCCAAGGCACGATCGAGATGTTGTTAAACGAAGGGGTCCGGATCTTGACCCTGAACGGACCAAGGTCGCCCTTGGACACCACGTAGTAGCCCATCTCGCCGAGCGGATTCTCGGTGGTGATGTAAGCCTCACCCTCGGGCACCTTGATGATGCGAGGAACCTTGGCCATGATTGGGCCACTTGGGATTCCGTCGAGCAACTGGTCGACAATGTGGGTGGCCTCGCGGGTTTCCTGGAGACGCACCCAGTAACGAGCAAACGAATCGCCGTCGGGGTGAGTCCAGACCTTCCAGTCGACTTCGTTGTACACGAGGGGCGACGGAACATCACGGCGAATGTCCCAGTCGACACCGGATGCCCGGAGGTTGGCACCAGACATGCCATAGCCGAGAGCAACATCGGCCGGGATGACGCCAACGCCGCGGCATCGCTTTTGGAACACGGCGTTGCCAACGAGGAGATCTTCCATCTCGTCGCAGAACTGCCGCATCTTGACCATGCAGTTCTTGGTCTCTTGGATCCAGCCCTTGGGAATGTCGTCCTTGAGGCCGCCGATGCGATCGAAGTTCGGATGGAAACGACCGCCAGTGATCGCCTCAATCTGGTTGAGGACGTGTTCGCGGTCGCGGAAGGCAAAGAAAACCGGCGTTAGCGCCCCGAGCTGTACGCCCATATCGCCTAAGAACAACGATACGTTGGCGATGCGAGAGAGCTCGAACAAGATGGTGCGGATCCACTGCGCGCGAGGCGGAGCCTCGACCTCCATAATCTGTTCGGCGGCGAGAATGAACGGCACCTCGTTGGCGAAGCTGCCCATCCAGTCGATGCGGTTAACCAACGACGTGACTTGGGTGTACGTGCGAACCTCGACCAACTTCTCGTAGCCGCGGTGCATGTAACCCATGATTGGGTCGGCCCTGATAACCATCTCACCGTCGAGCTGGGCTGCGATTCGTAGAGTTCCGTGGGTAGCAGGATGCTGTGGACCGATGTTGAGAGTCATGTCGCCGGTTTGCAACTCGACGTGAACTCGTGCATCAGCGGCTTGGCCAGCTACGTACGCGGCCTGCTGGTGATCAGATGTGGCTGTCATGTTCCACCCGCTGTTTCAGCCGCGCCGCCATTGGCAGCTTCGAATGCGGCCATGACTTCGGCCTCAAGCTGGGCTTGGAGATGCTCGGGAATGTCTTCGATGTCGACGACCCCTGGCCAGGGTTTGACCTCTCGGGCCAATAGGGGGAAGTCCTTACGAAGGGGGTGACCTTCGAAGCCTGTAGGTAGATAGATGTTTCGCAAGCGGGGATGGCCGGCGATATTGATACCGAACATCTCCCAAACCTCGCGCTCGTGCCAGTCGGCGCCAGGGAACACGTCTGACCATGTGTCGATGCTCATGTCGGTGCCGATATCGCATTTGAGCGTGATGCCGAAACCCTCAGCGATCGAGTGGACCCTGGCCAAGGCCTGGAAGCGAGTATCGCCTCCGGCATAGCCGGTGACAATGGCTTGTTCGCCATCGGAATCGACTTCGGTAGTTGGATCGTCGAACTCAGTGTTCTCATAGCGACCCTCGGCTGCCACCATCCAGTCGATTGCAGATACGAATCCGAAATAGGTGAACCCCATAGCCCGAACCGCACGGGCCGAGTCTTGCCAACGGTCGGTAGCCACACGCACCCAGACATCGAGCCCTGGTTTGACCTCAGATTCGATAACCCCGTCGCCGAGAGCTTCGCTAAGGAGCGCGACTGTGTTATCGCGCGCTTCATCGATGGGAGTCGGTTCAACATCTGATTCGGTGTCGGGAGTTTCTTGGACCATCAGCTCACTACGACCAGAGGATCGCCACGCCATTTCTCGGCCATGTCTTCGTTCTGAATTCGTTCTTGAAGCATGACGATGCCCTCAAGCAGAGCTTCAGGCCTCGGCGGGCATCCGGGAACATAGACATCGACAGGAATTATCTGGTCGATCCCTTTGGTTACGGAATAGCTATCCCAGTAGGGACCGCCGCAGTTAGCACACGACCCCATCGAGATGACGTACTTGGGTTCTGGCATCTGCTCGTAGAGTCGCCGAATTACCGGAGCCATTTTGTGACCGTGCCAGAGATAACTACTAGATCGGCTTGGCGCGGGCTAGCGGGGAAAGGAATAACGCCTAAACGCATGACGTCGTAGCGCGGTGAACCAAATGCTGCGCCCATTTCGATGGCACAACATGCCAGACCCCACTGATACACCCACAACGAACGAGACCGTCCGAAGTTGAGCAGCCAAGCGAGCGGTTTTGGGATGAGACCCTTCTCGACTAGACCCATCGAAGCACTCCCTTGCGCCACGCGTAACCAAGCCCAAGGGCCAAGATGGCAATGAAGATGAACATCTCGATCAGACCAAACAACCCATAAACCTCGAGGCGGACCGCCCACGGAAAGATAAACACGGCTTCCACATCGAAGATGACGAACAGAACCGCGAACACATAGTAACGAATCTGGCTCTGAGCCCAGTCGCCGCCTTCGGGGTCGACACCAGACTCATAAGCCATCTGTTTTGACACCGAAGGCCGCTGTGGACGCAAGATCCTAGAGATGCCTAAGAGCAGCCCAACTAAGCCAACGGCAGCGGCGGCGAAGATGGCAACCGTCAGGTAGCTACGAACGAGTTCTGACACGACGAGAGAGGCTAGTGATTGATTTCACGAGCGGGCGAATCCTCTAACGGCCTCTGTCGGGACGCCCGCTCCATAACGGTACTCGCCCCTGAGAGGGGGCGTGTCACTCTGCACTAACGATTCGTCATCCACCCGCCACCAACACCGGAACAGCATCACGAGCGAACTCGATGAGGCTCTGCGGGATGACCCCGTACACAACGGTGATCATGGCACAAACAACAACAACAAAACCCGTTGTAAGCGGCACTGAAAGCCGTGGTGCATCGGCGACATCGACCTCGCGGTCCCACATGTTGGAGATGATTCGCAAGTACATGAACGCGGTGATCACCGAAACCACCATGGCCAATACGGCCAGCCAATAAATCTCGTCGTCGACCGCAGAACGAATGACCAGGAACTTGCCGACGAATCCCGAAGTGAACGGCACACCGGCCTGACCAAGCAGGAAGACCGTAAACGCCACGGCAATAAGGGGCCGTCGACGAGCCAAACCTTCATAACGACTGACATCGTGGCCATCGTTCCAGCCAAGCAAACTGACGACGGCGAAACTTCCGATCACCATGAACGTGTAGGTGAACAAGTAGAACAGAGCGGCGCTGGTGCCGTCGCTGGTGGCGGCTTGAACCGCGACGAGCACATAACCGGCATGGCCAACCGACGAGAACGCGAGCATTCGTTTGACATCGTTTTGAGTGATGGCCATCACTGCGCCCACGATTAGGGTGATAGCGCTCAGGACAGCAACGATTGGTGTCCAGTCGGCCGAAGTGCGGCTGAACGCTACGAAGAAAATTCGGAGCATCGCCGCGAAACCAGCTGCCTTAGCCGCCGACGCCATATAACCCGACACCGGTGAAGGTGACCCTTGGTACACATCGGGAGCCCAAAAGTGGAACGGTGCGGCCGCGACTTTGAACGCCAAACCAACCAACATCAGAGCCATGCCTACATAAAACAACTCGAGGTTGTTTATACGCGACCCGATTGTGTTGAAGTAGGCAGCGATGTTGACGAGGTTCGTGGAACCCGTCGCGCCATACACGAGAGCAATGCCGTACAAGAAGAAGGCACTCGAGAAAGCTCCGAGCACGAAGTACTTCATGGCCGCTTCTTGGGCTTCGCGCCGCCGGAACTGCATTGCCGCCATCACATAGAGCCCAATGGACAACGCCTCGAGGCCAATGAACAAGACGATGAGGTCGTTGGCAGATGCCATCACTATGGCGCCAACCGCGGTGAGCAGCAGTAGCGCGCTGAACTCCGGTGCTGCCATCTGTTCGCGCTTGATGTAGGAATGGCCGACCAGTGAGGTGGCGACGAGAGCGCTAAGGGTCAGGATGGTAAAGAAGATTGAGAATCCGTCGACACCAACGGCCCCGGCGACGGTAGATGAAGGCCCTTCGTCGCGTATGTCGTTCCAGACAAACCACGCCACGACGCCGGCAGCGACACCAGAGCCAACCGTCACAGCAGTTGAGAACGAGTCTGACACCTTGGCTGGAGAAAGCGAGGTGACCAACAAAATGACCAACGCCGCTACCACCAAAATGATCTGAGGAGTCAGCGGCAGCCAGTCAATAGACGGGCCCTCGAAATTGGAGAGCTGAGCAAGAATCATTCGCCTTCAGCTCCCTCTGAGTCGTCTTGGCCAACGGCTGGGATTACCACCACATCTTCTGGACGTTCGTAATCTGAATGTTGCTCGACATGTTCGATGAGGGTGTCGACGCTTGGCTCGATGCGCTCGAGGAATGGCTTGGGATACACACCGATGAACACCATGGCCACCAGGAATGGTGCGAGCACCAAGAACTCCGAGCTCTTCATGTCGGGCGTCGCAAGGTCGGCTTCGGTTGGCTCTCCGTGGAACACCCGCTGGTAAGCCCAAAGGAGGTAGACGGCAGCCAGGATCACTCCAAATGCGGCCACAACTGTCCACCAACGCCGAGTTTCGAACGAGCCGATCAGGATGAGGAATTCGCCCACGAACCCGTTGAGACCCGGCAACCCAATCGAGGACAACATCGAGACTGTAAACACCGCCGCCATGACAGGTGCTGCCTTCTGAAGGCCAGATAGCTCCGAGATCAAACGCGTCTTGCGACGGTCGTAGATCATTCCGACCAAGATGAACAGCGCACCGGTGGACACACCGTGATTGACCATCTGAAGAATACTGCCGGTGATGGCCTGGGTAGTGAGGGCAAACGTGCCAAGCACGATGAACCCCATATGTGCGACCGACGAATATGCAACTAGCCGCTTTAAGTCGCCTTGGACCGTGGCGACGATAGCGCCGTAAATGATGCCGATGACACCGAGCGTTACTAAGAGAGGCGCGAAATACACAGACGGTTCTGGGAACAGATACAGCCCAAACCGCAACAACCCATAGGTGCCGAGTTTGAGCATAACTGCGGCCAGGATGACTGAACCGCCAGTCGGAGCTTGGGTGTGAGCATCGGGCAGCCAAGTATGGATAGGAGCCACTGGCACCTTGATTGCGAAGGCAAGTGCAAAGGCTAAGAACAGCCACCGGCCGGTGTTCTGGGATAACGACTGACGCTCGGCTAACTCGACGAGGTTGAAACTAAGCCCGCCATCAGATGCTGACAACGACACCAGCACCAGCATGGCCACGAGCATGAACGCAGAGCCAAACATGGTGTACAGGAAGAACTTGGTAGCCGCATACTTGCGATCGGCGTATCCCCAGCCGGAGATGAGCATGTACATCGGGACCAGAACGATCTCGAAGAAGATAAAGAACAAAAACAGATCGAGAGCCACGAAGGCGCCAAAGCTGGCCGCTTGTAGCAGCAGCATCCATGCGGTGTAGGACTTCTCGTCGCCGTGGGGATCAATGCCAGCCAACACGACCGGGAAGATCACGCCCGTCAACACAACGAGCCACAACGAAATACCGTCGACACCCACATGCCACGAGATACCGAGGGCCGGAATCCACGACTGAACGGTCTCGAACTGGAAACCGCCCACGCCAGTCTCGAACTGGGTGGCAAGATAAATTGCCAGGCCACCGGCGCTGCCGGACGCCAGAACACCAACCTGGCGATGAAGCCCAGGCGAGTTCTTCGGCAAGACCGCCACCAGCGCCGCGCCAAGCAGGGGCAGAGCAATGAGGGTGTTGAGAATGGGCAGGGTCGCGGCGCCCTCTATTGCGAGAAGACTCATCACAGCGCCGCCGATAGGAGCCACACCACGATGGCGAGACCGCCAAGAGCAATGCCGATGGCGTACTGGCGAAGCATGCCGCTCTGTCCGGGTTGAATCAGCAACCCAATCTTCTGCACCAGGCGCCCAGCGCCATTAACCGCACCATCGACAAGTTTCTGATCGCCGGCAGCTATGGCATCGAAACTCTTCTGGCCTGGGCCGCCGACGATCTTGGCGTATGTGGCGTCGACGTACATTGCGTTCTCGAGGAACTTGGGCTCAAGTCTGTCGGTGGGGATTCGCTTCTGAAGCCACGCAGCAGCGGCGATCGCCATTCCGACGAGGCCGGCGATAACTGCAACCACTGCCAAGGAGACCTTAGTAGCAGTCGTTGATTCGAAGTGGTGAAGGCGCCCGTACTCAAAGACAGGCTCGAGGAAGTGCTCGAGGACAAGCCACTCCTCAAAAATTGGCAGGTTGATAGCACCACCGACCATAGCCGCGACCGCCAACACACCGAGAGGCAGGACCATCGTCCAAGATGACTCGTGGGGAACAACCTCAGGTTGGCCTTGCGGACGATTGTCGTTCCAGCGGGCTTCGCCGAAGAACACCAGGAACACTTGACGGCTCATGTAGTAGGCCGTCAGCAGCGCAGTAAAAAGACCAACGGCCCACAAGCCCTTACCAATGCCGTCGACCTCCCAGGCCGCAAGCAGAATTTCGTCCTTCGACCAGAAACCAGCGAACGGCGGCACTCCCGCAATCGCTAACCAACCGACGATGAACGTTGCCGCGGTGAGAGGCATCGCCTTGCGAAGGGCGCCCATCTTTCGCATGTCTTGTTCGTCTTGCATCCCGTGGATGACCGACCCAGAACCAAGGAACAACAACGCTTTGAAGAAGGCATGAGTGATGACGTGGAAGATGGCTGCGACGTAAGCGCCAGACCCAATGGCCAAGAACATGAAACCAAGTTGGGACACTGTGGAGTACGCCAATACCTTCTTGATGTCGTGCTGAGCCACAGCGGCTAAAGCTGCGAACAGTGCGGTAGCGACGCCAACAACGGCAATGACGGTTTGGGCGTTATCGGTAAGTATCGGGTTCATGCGAACCAGGAGATAGACACCAGAGGTAACCATGGTGGCTGCGTGAACCATCGCCGACACCGGGGTCGGGCCCTCCATCGCATCTGGAAGCCAGACGTACAACGGAAGTTGAGCCGACTTACCGGCAGCGGCTACCAGAAACAGAAGCGCTATCGCGGTCGCCGTTGTGTTGGTAAGGGACCCAGCCGCTGGCCCGATATCGACGTAGGTGATGGTGCCGATTGAGGTCCACAACAAGAATGTGGCCAGCATGAACCCCCAGTCGCCAACTCGGTTGGTAACGAAGGCCTTCTTTCCGGCAGTGGCCGCGCTTTCGCGGGTATGCCAGAACGAAACAAGGAAGTACGAACAAGCCCCGACGCCTTCCCACCCAAGGAAGGTGATGACCAAGTTGTTGCCAAGCACCAGCATGAGCATCGAGAACAAGAACAGGTTGAGGTACACAAAGAACTTCGAGTAGTTCTCGTCGCCATGCATGTAGCCAATGGAATACAGGTGAATGAGGCTGCCAACGCCTGTGATGAACAGCGCCATGGTGATGGACAACGGATCGACCAGAAAACCGGCTTCTACTTCGAGACTGCCGACGGGAAGCCAGTCGAACAGCACCTGTTCGAAGATTCGGTTCTCGCCGTCGCGTTCGAGGAGCCCAGCGAACACGACCAGGGTGGCAACAAAGGACGAACCAGAGACCGCAGTTGCGATCCAGCCAGCGTTTGGCTCGCCAATACTTCGACCGGCAACAAGCAAGAACACAAAACCGGCGAGTGGCAAGGCGGGTATCAACCAAACAAGAGAGAGCATGCCTTACCCCTTCAACGCGTTCAGATCGTCGGCGGTAACACCTGGTTGACGTCTCACAAGGGCGACTACTAACCCGAGACCAACTACAACTTCTGCAGCCGCAACCACAAGTACGAAAAAGACCACTGTCTGGCCGGCAATGTCGCCGAGGCTGCGCGAGAAGGTAACGAACGTCAGGTTGATGCCGTTGAGCATTAGCTCAACACACATCAACATGACGAGCGGATTTCGGCGCACCAGTAGCCCAACACCACCGATGATGAAGAGCAGAGCACCCAGTACGAGATACCAGTTGGCGGAGACTTCCATCAGTTGGAGGCCTCGGCTGAGTCGGTGTCGAGTGGCGGGTGGCGTCTTGAAAGGACGACGGCCCCAATCACGGCCACCACGAGCAAAACCGAGGTCAATTCAAAAGCGTAAACGTACTGATCGAACAGAGACTCGGCCAGTAGGTCGACGTTTGGCGTGACGTTGTCGATGACCCCACCTTGGGACTGAACGCCGGTCCTGGTGGTGTCGACATTAACAATGAGGTAGCCAACAACAGCGAGGGCCACTACCGCAAAACCAGCCGCAGCCGTCTTCTGGCCTCGCAGTTTCCCGAGCTCCAGATCGGTGGCAACGTCGACGCCGAGCAACATGATGACGAAAAGAAACAGCACGACAATGGCGCCGGCGTACACGATGACCTGAACCGCGGCTAAGAAGTGAGCCTCTTGGGCGATGAACAACACCGCTATACCAAACAAGGTCATGACCAACATGAGCGCCGAGTGCACCGGATTGCGGGCCGCGATTACGCCGATGGCCCCCGTGAGGCAGATGACAGCGCAGATTACAAAAACGATGGTGTCGACCACTAGCCCTGCCCTCCATCTGGATCGTCGTCAGACGGTGCCGTCTGGCCCAATTCGGGTGAGCGGACACCGTAGCCGAGCTCGCCGCTCCACCCGACCTGGCCAACATGGGCAGCGCTTCCAGAAGGCGCGGTTGCCCGCATCCAACCAGAGGTCAGTGCGTCGTCGCCGTCGTGCCACAACTCCCACGGTTGGCGTTGAGGTTTACCGTCGTCGTCGACCACAAGTTCGTCTTTGGTGTAGATCGCATCTTGGCGGTTAGCGAAAGAGAACTCGAACATCTTCGATTCGGTTATAGCTTCGGTTGGGCAAGCCTCGACACACAGGTCGCAGTGAATACAGCGCAGGTAGTTGATCTCATAGACGTACCCAAACCGTTCGCCAGGTGACACCGGGTCGTCGATCGGGTTATCGGCACCACGAACGTAGATGCACTGGGCCGGACACACACCAGCGCATAACTCGCAGCCAATGCACTTCTCCATGCCGTCTTCGTAACGATTTAGGACATGGCGGCCATGGAAACGTTCGGGTTTTGGTCGCTTCTCTTGGGGATACTCGGTTGTGACGCGCTCTTCGAAGAGGCGATTGAACGTGACTCTAAATCCGTCTAGGTAGCCCATTGTTAGCTCCCTTCCCGGTCGCTCGGCGTGTTCTCGCGCTCGAAGGCACGGTCGCCAGCCGAAAATGCGGCGGTCAAAAGTGCCGTGCAGACAATCGCAATGATGGAGCCAACAATGATGGTGGGGATCGGGTCGATCTTGTCATCTCGCCAGAGCACAATCGCCCTGTAAACAAGCAGCCAGCCCAACATGACCGGAATGAGCACCTTCCAGCCCAGATTCATGAGCTGGTCGTAGCGAAGACGAGGCAGTGTCGCCCGGAACCACACGAACACGAACAAGAAAACCAGAACCTTGCCAAAGAACCAAAGGGTCGGGAACAACCAGTCGAGGCCAAAGAAAATGGGCCCGGCGGGGCCACCGAAGAAGAGGGTGACCATGATGGCCGACATCGTGATGACGTTCATGAACTCGGCCAGGAAGAACATGGCGAAACGGATGGAGCTGTACTCGGTGTGGAAACCACCAACGAGTTCTTGTTCGGCCTCGACAAGATCGAACGGCGGCCGGTTGAGCTCTGCGGTAGCCGCGATGAAGAACACAACAAACGGGATCAACCCGGTCGCGAACCAGTACCAAGAACGGTAACCACCTGATTGGGCGGCCACGATGTCGTGGGTTGACAACGAGCCGGCCGCAATCACCACGGCCACAACTGCCATACCGAGAGCGGCCTCGTAGCTGATGGCTTGAGCCGAAGCTCTGACCGCGCCCAGGAGTGGATACTTCGAGCCAGACGACCAGCCAGCGAGCATGATCCCGTACACGGCGATCGATGACGCGGCTAGCAGCAACAAGATGCCCATAGGCGGGTCGGCGACCTGAAGATAGGTCTCCTTGCCGAACAATGAGACAGTCCCTGACGTCGGGTCGCCGTCCTTAAACACGCCACCAACGGGCACGATGGCGAAAGCGACGAACGCCGTCACGACAGACAGGTATGGGGCCAGGCGAAATACCAGTGAGTCGGCTTCACGCGGTCGGAGGTCTTCTTTGAAGAAGAACTTCAGGCCATCGGCCAGGGTTTGAAGAATGCCCCAGGGTCCGGCCACGTTTGGGCCGATGCGGTTCTGCATGTCGGATATGAGCTTGCGCTCGAACCACACCATAAACATGGTGGCAACCAGCAGGAACCCGAACGCGATCCCGACCTTGAACAAGACAACAAGAACGTCGACAAAGTCGATGGTGCCACGAAGAAGCGGATCACCAGACACGTGAGTACTCCCCGGATTGTTCGAGTTTCATCGACTCTCGATCCTGAGCTCTGTGATCGCCGCCCGAAGGTCGATGAGTTCACTGGCTGCGAGCCCAGGCTGGCGCAACCCCATTACCGCCAAACCCCTTGGCATGGCTGCGTCGCCTACTAGCGAAAGCACCACCGTTGTACGTGACGACGTCACGTTGACTCGAGTTCCGCTCTCGACACCGAGCCGACGCAGCTCGCCGGGGTGCACCATTAACTGAGCTTGTTCTGCCAGGTTGGCCAAGCTTGGCGCCATCTGCGTGTTGGTGGCGGCGTCGTAGAGCTTTCGTCGAGCTACCAATCGCAGCGAGTAACCATCGACAGATGGAGGTTCGGCCAACGCTGGTGCCGACCAACGAATCGACGCGGGACCCGAGGGTGCGCCCGCAAGATCGGGCGACTTCGGGATCGGAACAACAACACCCTCGATAGCACCCTCGGCCTCGACAACTTCGAGGGTGCAACCAGCATGGGACGGCGCAACGGCCTCGATTTCGGACCAGATCTGGGCCAGAGATTCAAGCTCGAGATCGCCGCCAAGACGCCAAGCCAACTCGGCAGCAATCATCCAGTCGGCTCTAGCGGTGCCTGGAGGGGTGATCATCTGTCCTAAACGGCTAACACGGCCTTCGAGGTTGGTCGTGGTTCCTCCAACTTCGGCAAACGCTGTAGACGCAAGCACCACATTGGCGCGCTTTACCGACTCGGTGACGAAGTTGTCGATTGCCACAATCGAGCCAACACCAGCGAACGCTCGCTCGACCAGATCGCGGTCGGGAACATCGGCAAGCGGGTCGGCACCGAGCAACACCAAGGTGTCGAGCCGGCCAGCAGCGGCAGCTTCGAGCATGCCGGCCGTGTCGAGGCCGACTTCGCCAGGAAGACTCGACCAGACTGAGCCAAACCAATCGCGGCCTTCGTCGAGACTAACTCGCCCTGGTAGAACCCCCGGGGACAAACCCATGTCGAGAGCGCCCATGACATTTCCGCGGCGCAACGCCGGAAGGAACGTCGCCAGCGGGAGTCCGGCTGTCAACACGCCGACGGCGGCCTCGACCTCGTCGGGGAAGTCGGCCGCCGAAGGACGACCGATGACCACAACAGTGGATCCCGAGGCCAGCTGCGGATTAGAGGCAAGGAGTTCGCCAACCGCGTGAGCAAGTTCGCCAGGTACGTATCGATGCGAAGCGCTGGCGTGTTTGGACAGTCCCGTCACCAGAAGCGACAGCTCTGTGAGCTTGATGCGTCCGGACTGGGCCGCACCTTTAAGCCGCAGAAACAGAACTGGGAGCTCTTCCTTGAGATCAGTGCCGATTACAACAACGTTGTCGGCAGAGGTCGCATCGGCGATGGTGGCCCTGGGAAGCGACAAGACCATCTGGGCCGACAGTCCATCGGCTAGCTGTGCGTCGATGTTGTCGGTTCCGATAACCGTCCTGGCTAGCTTCGACCACGCGTACGCGCTCTCGTTGTTAAGCCTCGCCCCACCAATTACCCCGACGCCACCGCCGCCTCGGCCCGCGCCGATGGCTGTGGCTGCGGCTTCAAGGGCTGCGTTGGTGCCGACCAGCTGATCGGAGTTGTTGACGTCGCGGAGATAAGGGCCCGCCAATCTCTGGTCGGAGTTGACAGACTCGAAGCCGAAACGGCCCTTGTCGCAGAGCCAACCGTGATTAACCGACTCGATGTCGACGCCCTCATAGCGCAGAAGTTCGTTGCGTGACGACTGAACTGCAACGCGACACCCAACCGAACAAGTCGTGCATGTCGATTCAACTTCGGCGAGATCCCACGGCCGGGCTCGGAATCGGTATGGCCGAGCGGTGAGGGCACCAACTGGGCATATCTGGACCGTGTTCCCAGAGAAGTAGGAGTTGAAAGGGTCGTCGGGAAAGGTAAGAACTTGGGTCTCGTTGCCCCGGTGCATGAAGTGAATGAGGGGGTCGCCGGCTATGTCTTTGGCGAAGCGGGTGCAGCGATCGCACAAGATGCACCGCTCGCGATCGAGGTACACCAGATCGCTAATCGGGATCGGCTTTTCGTAGTGCCGTTTCTCTTCGACAAATCGACTCTCGCCGGGACCAAAGGCCAGGGTCTGGTCCTGTAGGGGACACTCGCCGCCCTTGTCGCAGACCGGACAATCGAGCGGATGGTTAACCAACAGAAACTCGAGCATGCCTTCCTGGGCCCGCTTGGTTGTTTCGGACTCTGTGTCGACTGTCATGTCGTCGGAAACAGTGAGCATGCACGAGGGCTGGAGCCCCGGCCCCCGACCAGTGTCGACCTCGACAAGACACTGCCGGCACATCCCGACAGGCTCCATACGAGGGTGATAGCAGAAACGAGGAATGTAGACACCGTTGCGTTCGGCCGCATCGATGACCAATTCGCCCTTGGGCGCAACAACGCGAACGCCGTTGATGGTGATGTTCACACCGGTCTCGTTGACTTCGCTGGCAGAGGCAAGATCGGTCATGACACGGCCCCAACGCTCTCATCGGTACCTGTCGCGTCGGCAACGGGCATGCTCATTAGCGGGATGGTGTCTCGCCGGGTGAGTTTGGCTTCGAACTCTTCTGGGAACAGCGTAAGAGCCGAGTGGATCGGCGCGAAGGCCGACGGCCCCACGAAACAAATCGTGGTCATCTTGTAGGGGAACGGCTGAGCTTCGAGACCCAGCCTGCTACTGGATGCGTGAGGAAAGTCGCCGGGGCAAATTGTGGCACCGACCTCGAGTAGGAGTTCGAGATCTCTGGGTGAGCCTTGGCCCTTCACGACTCGGGTAAGGATTTTCTCGAGCCAGGTTCCGCCCTCTCGACAAGGCACACACTTACCGCACGACTCGTGGGCGTAGAACTTGGTGAGCGACAATGCCGCAGTGGGAATGTCGGTGGTTTCATCCATGACTATCACCGCGCCGGAGCCAAGCATTGAGCCCTCGGCGCTGGCCTCGCGCCCCTCAAACGGAACGTCGAGTTGTTCTGGAGTGAACCACGGAGCAGAACCACCGCCCGGAACAAAAGCCTTAAGCTCGTTGTCGTCGCGAATGCCCTTGCAGTACTGGTCGCCGTAGATGAGGTCGCGGAACGTCGTCAACCCGTTGACGATCTCGTATACGCCAGGACGCTTCACATGACCAGACACCGCTACCAGCCGGGTACCCGGCGACGACTCCGATCCAATCTCGGCATAGGCCTGGGCGCCATTGCTGAGGATCCACGGCAGATTGGCAAGAGTCTCGATGTTGTTGACGATGGTTGGTTGTCCGTAAAGGCCAACAGCAGCGGGAAAGAACGGCGGTTTGAGCCTCGGCATGCCTCGATTGCCCTCGAGGCTCTCGATCAGCGCGGTTTCCTCGCCAACCACATAGGCCCCGGCACCCCAATGAAGGACTATGTCGACGCTGAAGTTGGATCCGAGGATGTTCTTGCCAACAAGCCGAGCCTCGTATGCGTCGTTTAGGGCAACAGCAATACGTTCGTGCGCCAGCGGCATTTCGCCGCGTACATACAGGAAACACTGCGAAAGACCGGT
Organism: Actinomycetota bacterium; assembly: GCA_013151655.1. Classification (GTDB taxonomy): domain Bacteria; phylum Actinomycetota; class Acidimicrobiia; order Acidimicrobiales; family Poriferisodalaceae; genus JAADHX01. The sequence goes on along the minus strand of JAADHX010000025.1, from coordinate 11,874 downwards.
GGCGTAACACGCAATGAGGCAGCCCTCGATGAGCTGATGCGGATCGCGTTCCATTAGAAGGCGGTCTTTGTATGTACCGGGCTCACTCTCGTCGCCATTAACAACGAGATAACGGGGCCACTTGTCGGGAGGCATGAACCCCCACTTGACGCCAGCCGGGAACCCAGCGCCACCACGACCCAAGACTGTTGCACCGCGGACTTCGTCGTGAACCGCGGCTGGAGTCTTCGCTAGCGCGGCCTTCAACCCGTTGTAGGCACCGGTGGCCATGGCTCGTTCGATGGTGAAGCTGTCTTCGAACTCGAACCGGCCGCTGACAATCTTTGGAGTCGTGTTGGCAATGAATCCGGGAGCCCAGTCGATGGGCGTACCGATGTCGGTCATGATGCCCCCTCGACGGCTAGCCAAACCGGGGGCCCATCGACCTCGGTTGGCGGAACTGCGCCAACAGATTTGTCGGCCGGGATTGCCTGCCTAACTCGCCCCAACGTGCCGTGAGGCGGAATTTCGCCATCGAGGTTGCCGGCAGCAAGGTCATCGACGAGCTGATCGAAAGATTCGGTCGTCACTCGGTACTGATGCCGATAGTTGACCTGCAACGTAGGCGCCTCGGTGCACGCGGCCTGACACTCTGCGTGTTCGAGGGTGAACAGGCCATCTTCGGTTGTGCCTCCAGCAACTACCCCAAGCTTGGTCTCGGCGTGGTGCATCAGATGGTCTGCGCCCAGAAGCTGACACGACATCGTGCCGCAGATATTGATTAGGTACTTACCCACCGGCGCGAACTTGAACATTTCGTAGAAAGTGGCCGTCCCCTTCACTTCGGCTGGGGTGGCATCGACGAGTCGACCGACCTCGATCATGGCGTCGTCGGAGATCCAGCCGTGCTGCTCTTGGGCTAGATGCAGCAGCGGGATCGTGGCCGAACGGGCCTTGGGGTAACGCCCAATGATCTCGGTTGCTAAGCGTTGGTTTTCTGAGGTGAAGAAACGCATCGTTCTCTCTGGCAATTACAGATCGGCTGGCTATCGATCGACTTCGCCCATGATGGGATCGACCGAAGAGATGATGGCAACGGCATCGGCGACTAGTCCGCCTTGCAGAAGGTGAGGAAGGGTCTGAAGGTTGACGAAGCTTGGGCCACGAATGTGCATGCGCAACGGCTTTGGCGAACCATCGCTTACCAGGTAACAGCCAAGCTCGCCGCGAGGGGATTCGACCGCGGCGTAGACCTCACCCTCGGGAACACTGTAGCCCTCGGTGAAAAGCTTGAAGTGGTGAATCAGCGCCTCCATGGACTGATCGATGCGCGCCCTGGGAGGCGGAGTGACTTTGCGGTCGTCGACGCGATAGTCGCCCATTGGCATGTTATGGAGACAGTGTTCGACAATTCGCATCGACTCACGAATCTCGTTGAGACGGATGGCATAGCGATCGAATGTGTCGCCGTAAGTGCCAACCACGACATCGAAGTCGACCTCGGGGTATGCCAAATACGGTTCGTCGCGGCGTAAGTCCCAGGCGTCGCCGGTGGAACGGAGTAGAGGCCCGGTGGCCCCTAAGGCGATGGCGTCTGCGGTGGTGAGTACGCCGACTCCTTGGGTGCGCTCACGCCAGATGGGCTGGCCGGTCATGAGAACGTCGAACTCGTCGAGTCTGGCCGGCAACTCCGTCAGGATCTTGGCAAGAGCGTCTTCCCAGCCGTCGGGAAGGTCGGCGGCGACTCCACCAGGGCGGATGTAGTTGTGGTTCATCCGAAGACCGGTGACCATCTCGAAGAAACGCAGGACCTCTTCGCGCTCCTTCCAGCCGTAGATCATCACGCCAACTGCGCCCAAATCCATACCGTTGGTGGCCAGAAACAACAAATGCGAACTCATGCGATTGAGTTCGGTCATGAGCATTCGGATCCACGTAGCGCGCTCTGGTATCTCGAGGCCAAGAAGCTGCTCTGTAGCGAGCGAGAATGCGAGTTCGGTGAACAGCGGCGAGGCGTAATCCATCCTTGTGACGTTGGTTGGGCCCTGAAGAAACGTGAGGTCTTCGCCCGTCTTCTCCATGCCCGTATGGAGGTACCCAATAACGGGCCGGCTACGCATGACAACCTCGCCCTTGAGTTCCATCGTTATTCGCAACACACCGTGAGTGCTTGGGTGCTGCGGACCCATGTTGATGATCATGCGTTCGTCGTCAGGATCGCCTGGGCTAGCTTGGGCGGCAGCCTCGGCTTCGGAGATTCGAAGTACCGCGTCGGATGCCACAAGATCGCGACGGTGCTGAATCAGCGCCGCTGTGTCGACTTTGTCGGTGACCGCCATGTTCATCGCCCCTGCGGCGCGTCTTTGAATTGCACCGGAATACGACCGATGTCGTAGTCCTTGCGTAACGGATGACCGACCCATTCTTCTGGCAACAGGATTCGCTTGAGGTAGGGGTGACCAGTGAACTCGAAACCGAACATGTCGAAGACTTCGCGCTCCATGGCTTCGGCGCCTGGATGAATATCGGTAATGGTCGCCAGCTCGACACCGTCGCTGATCTGCATGCGCAATCTGACCCGGCGCCGATGCTCGAGATCCAGTAGGCCAACCACGAGCTCAAATCGCTCGGTTTCGACTCCTTCTGCTACGGCGCGGTTGGGGTAGCCCAAGTAGTCGACCGCGGTTAGATCGACACACATGGTGAAGCCATCGTCGAACAAGTGCCTAACCGCATCGTGATCCCCGCCAAGTTCGACATGAACCACGTCTTGGCCACGCGACTGGCCAGTTACGCCAAGATCGGCAAGCTCAGTCACCGACCACCCCCACCAGTGATGATGACCGGTGTCGAGCGCGTATTGGGCTCATGGGTCGGGTCGAGATGTACCCCGGCTCCAGCCCCAGTTGTGGCGCGGCGTCGGGTGAGTTCGCCGGTACGGATCTGTTCGTGCAACGTGAGGATGGCGTGCAACAAGGTTTCTGGCCCAGGAGGACAGCCCGGCGCATATACGTCGACCGGTACAACCTGATCGACGCCCTGAACGATGGCGTAGTTGTTGAACATGCCACCGCTCGATGCACAAACGCCCATAGAGATGACCCACTTGGGCTCCATCATCTGGTCGTAGACGGTTCGCAACACGGGAGCCATCTTCTGGCTCACACGCCCGGCCACAATCATCAGATCGGCTTGACGCGGCGAGGCCCGGAACGTTTCCATGCCAAACCTGGCCATATCGTAGTGGGCTGTGCCGGTGGCCATCATCTCGATGGCACAACATGCAAGGCCGAACGTCGCGGGCATCAAAGATCGACGGCGGGCCCACTTAACGACTTCTTCAACAGGTGCAGTAATGAAGTTGTGCTGAAGACCTTCAAGACCATCATCGAGTACTCCGTCGATGGTGTTTCGAATACTCATCAGGCGGCTTCGTCGGCATGGGCGATGGCACGACCTTCGAGCCCGACTTTGCGGATCGTACTTGTGGTGGTGCGCTCCGGTGAAGTTGCGGGCGTCATCGTTTTCTTGCCTGGACCCCAATTCAGACCACCGAGGGCCAGCTCGTAGACGAACGAGACGAAAAAGATGCCCGCGAAGATGAGGACCGCTATGAGACCAAATGCGCCAAGCTCACGGTTCGCCACTGCCCACGGATACAGAAACACGATCTCGATGTCGAACATGATGAACAACATCGCCACCAGGTAGAACTTGACCGGAAACCGCTCGGGTGGAGCGACGGTGTCGACTATTCCGCACTCGTATGGAGCGACTTTGGTGAGAGTCGAGCGTGATGGGGCCAACAGCCGGGATGCAAAGATGCTCACGGCGACGAATAGGACGCCGAGAACAGCGAGAGCGAGTACAGGTAAGTACTGACCCATCTGCTACCTAACCGGCCTTCTGGCGCATCTCCATGATGGCCAGATCGCGACGATGCAACTGATACGCGGTAAGTGCGAACAACAAACCGGAACCAAGAGTGATGAGGAACGGCGGCAGACGCAAGCTTCCCTGGTCACGCACCATTACAACGCTCCAAATCGGGGCAGTTGGATCGACGACAGGGTCGGGGATCGCGGCATCAGAGTTGAGATCGCTTGGCGCGACTGCGGCAAACTCTTGGACCTGCACCACTGCATAGTGGGGACGACCGCGTGACGGGATGAAGAAGTCGGTGACGACGTTGTCGGGAATGCCCAGCGGTCGGAAACGTTCGCCTCCGGCCACGAAGGCGCGATGATGCTCAATTGCTTGGGCGCTGCCAAAGAGACAGTTGCTGACAACTTCTAGCAGTCGCTCGTCGCCTGGCGGGCAAACGATCTCGGCGTCGGCAGCAGCGAACACGTCGCCACTGGCAGACTCTGCAACGATGGTCCACTCGGCAGGAGCACCAGCACCGATTTCGACGGAATCAAGGTCGCGTACATCGTCGATGGTCGATGAGGCCAAACTGGTTGTGACCTGAAGCGGCTGCCAAGAGGGGCCTTCGCCAACGAGCCCAATGCCATAGACCCACCAAATAATGGCCATCAGGAAAATCCAACCGGTGAGCCCGCAGAAGGCAATGAGGAAACCGAGTCGGGTACCAACGTTGGTGGCAAGCAACAAGTAGACCGAGCCACAAAGGACCACTACTCCGATGATCACGGCCAAGTAGCCGGTTATGTCGGGGTCCCATTGGATGGCGAGCAGGGCGCTAAGCATCGTCTACTCCTCTACCTCTGACTCGGCGGCCAAAGGCTCAATCTCGTCGCCGGCAACACTGGTCACGTTGGGATCGGGACTTAACGTGCGCACGTACATGACTATGTCTTCGATTTCCTCGTCGGTGAGGAAGGTTCCAAACCCAGGCATCCCGTAGTTGCCGAGCCCGCGAGTTCCGTAGGGCACATCTTGGTTAGCGCCGCTGCTGACGAAGTCGATTTGGTCGGCCGGATCGGGGAACTGCTCGAGGAGCGAGGCCTTACTAAGAGGTCGGCCGTATCCACCGGCACCATCTTGGCCAGCGAGTATCTCGACGGAGGACCCTGTGGGTTGCTCGTGGCTTCCTTTGGCGCTGAACTGCGGCGTATGACAGCGAGCGCAGTTCAGCTCGTACAACACCTGGCCGTCGGACTTACCGTCGTTAGCCGCATCGGCACGTTGGGTCGCGAAGCGGTCTTGCCAGACCGTTATGACTTCGTCTGGCTCAAGCTGGTTGTCGAACATGTAGTCGAGCAGATCTTGAATTTTGCTGCTCGTTGGCGGGGCCACCACCGGGTAGTCCCCATGCAGGCATGACGGGTGCACGACCAAAGTTGAGAATGGCTCGGACTTCAGTGGACTCGAGAGCAGTCTCGACGTCGGTGTCGAAACGGTAAAACACATCGTCGAGTGAAGGCGCGGCCCAGTTGACTTGCACATTGACGACGTCGCCAGAAGATCCGCGCGGAAGGCTAATAATGGTGGGAGCCGCGCCACCGCTGAGATCGGCTCCATGACAGGTTGCGCATTGGAATCCGTTGACGTAGGACTCCTCGCCACGACTGAGCGCTTGGTTATCGAGAAGTCGTTGCGCTCCATCTTGGCGACCAGGTTCGAGCAGCCAATAGAGAGGCAGGGTCACTCCCATTATGGCTAAGAACACAACGCCCCAAGCCTGCACCTTTTCGAGGCGCGGGCCTTCGAAGTGTGCGTCGTCGGGTAGAGGCGACCGGTTGGGTGCTAACTCGACCTCGGCACCTACTTCGGCCTTCGATTGACGGATGTTTACAAAGACATACGCGATCCAGGCCACCACGACGATGGCCAGAATCACCATGCCGATGGTTCGTTCGGTCGATACAGCGATAATCACAGATTTTCTCCAGCGGAGGAGGCCATACCGGGGCCCCCAAACCAAGCGTGTTTAGCCATGCCCAGGACCAGTGGTGCAACTCGGGCCTTCTTTGCCTTGATTGGTGGTGTTAACACCAGGCGTGGGGCCAATGATGACCACACCGGTATTCACGATCAGATCTTCACCCTCGATGGTGATCGGGAAGCGATCCATCCCGCGTGGCGTCGGGCCGAGTTTCTTTTCTCCGACGCGGTTGTACTGAGAACCGTGACACGGACACTCGAACCATTGTGATGTGCCACATTCGGGCACTTTGCAACCAAGGTGCGGACACTTCTGCCACAACGCGACGTATCCAGCTTCGAGCCCAGGCCAAATGCGTTCGTCGTAGACCAACTTGGCGGCCTCAAGCGCCTCAGCAGGGAATGGCTGGATGTAGGTCTGAGCATCTGAGTAGTACGCGAAGTTGACCGCCGGCTGGCTACTGGCCAGCACCTTGTTGACGTCGGCGATGGTGCCGAGCTTCACGCTTGACCCGAAACCGCCGCCGGCCTTTGGCCAAAGGAACGCCAACGAGGCGGCGCCGAACCCTGCGAGACCAAGACCCATGAGCCCGATCGAGGCCCGGTTGAGGAACTGACGCCTGGTGACACCAAGGGCTTCGAGGTCTGGCGGCGTCCACGGCTCGATCGGTGCCGGGGCGTCTTGCACAGGGACTATGTCGCCGCCGATGCGGGCCAAAACTGCGGCTTTCTCGACTTCGCGACCGGTGACCATTTCGATGTCGTCTGAGGCCGTCAGCCCAACAGCTGCGTCACGAGCTTTGGTTTCGCGCGAAAGGCGACCGAGGCCAGCAGCATCGCTAGATCTTGTGGTCAGGTAAATGACAACTACAGCCAGAACTACAAGGACAGGAACAACGATCAGGAGAACTTGGGTAGCAGACATGTCAACTCGCTCTCATCAGAGGTGGAAGATACCGGTCAGACCGGTATCCCACGGGTAGGTGAAGATAAATCCAGGGCCTCGGAAGAACGACCCAATAAGCGTCAAGACAGCCCAGAACATGAGATGGATAGTCATCAGCGAGATGACAAACTTACGGTCCTCTGGTTTCTTGCTCGGATTGCGATCGAGGTATGGCGCCAAGATGAGAACGCCAAGCACAACACCAGGAAGCGTCACACCAGCAAGCATCGGGTGGAACATGGTCAGCAGTTCTTGCAGACCAAGGAAGTACCACGGCGCCTTTGAGGGGTTCGGCGTGTTACTGAAGTCGGCCAGCGGAAGCAAAGGCGCGTTCACAAAAATACTGAACAACAGAACGAATGCCGTGATGAACAAAGCGGCCGTGAACTCAGCGGCTAACAAATGCGGCCACGTGTGAACCTTGTCGGCCGGTTTTGACTTGACGTCTTGAATCGAGCCCGACTTAACAACAGTGAGTAAACGCTGGGTGTGACCTCCCGGACCGGCCGCCAAGGGCGGGGCAAGAGTGGCAACGCCGCCTCCGGCACCGGCTGGAGCAACCGCGCCAGCACCAGACTGCTGGCTCTTTTCGAGCAGAGCGCGCGGAATGGCCTGGCCATCATCGCTGGCATCAGGCGCGTCGGAGGTGTCGCCACCGGCTGCGTTACTACGAGCCGATTGGCTGCGCTTGAGGAGATGTTCTGGGATTTCGGTCATGTTCCGATTCTTCCCTTCGACCTAGAGCGGACCGGAGATGCCGCCATCTTTGCGGACTCTCCAGAAGTGAATGGCCATAAATATGACGATGACAAACGGAAGCAACAGTACGTGCAGAACGTACCAACGAAGCAGGGTTTCGGCGCCGATTTGGTTACCGCCGAGGAGCACGAACCGGACTTGGTCGCCGAACACAGGCGTGAAGCCCATCATGTTGGTGCCCACCGTTACCGCCCAGAGCGCTAGTTGGTCCCAGGGAAGCAGGTAGCCAGTAAACGACAACAACAAGGTGAGCTTCAACAAGATGATTCCGATTACCCAGTTGAACTCACGAGGGGCCTTATATGCGCCATGGTAGAAAACTCGCGCCATGTGCAAGAAGACCGAAAGCACCATCAGGTGCGCAGCCCATCTGTGCATGTTGCGAACCAACAAACCAAAGGCCACCGATGTCTGAAGGGTGGCAATGTCGGCCCACGCTGCCGCAGCAGTCGGCCGGTAGAAGAACATCAAGAAGATGCCGGTGACCGTGAGCAAGATGAATAGGAAGAAGCTCAACCCGCCGAGACAAAGGGTGTAGCTGACCTTAACGGCGTGTCGTTTCACCTTCACGGGGTGCAGGTGATAGAGCACCGAGTTCATGATTACGTACGAGCGGTTTCTGGGACTATCGGTGTAGCCCTTACGAAAGATCGAACCGGGACGAAAGATCGAGGCCCACGCCTGTGAGCCCTGCGTCTTGTCGATCGCGTTATTCAGGCCGTCCTGAAGTCGTTCGGGAACACTCGGTTTCCGTTTTTCTATGGTTTTTGCCATGTCTGGGGTGAACCTCTCAGAACCGCATGCCGTAGGCGTAGCCGTGGTTGTTCGTACGGCCGTGGACGTCGCCGCCGGCGGGGGGATTATTGGTGATCTTGCCCAGGGTGATAACCCCGGTCGGGCACCGATCGACACAAAGCGCACAGCGGGTGCACACGTCGTCGTCGATGACGAACACAGAAGCATCGTTTGGATCGGCACCAGGTAGCTCTGCGCCGCTGGCTTGTTCGACTATGTCGGTCGACAACAAGAAGATGCACTTCCAAGGGCAGATGTCGACACAGCCCTCGCAGATAATGCACTCGGACTGGTCGATATTGATGAACTGCTTGGGCTTAACAGCAGCAGCCAAATAGTCGGCGTCGACTACCTGGAGCAGGTAGTCGGAGCGGAACTCCGGTAACGGGGGATTCGCATCGGTTGCGGCCATCAGGCCTCACGCACCAAGGGGCGGCCGAAGTCCGATGGGGTTGCTGCGGCTGCTTCTTTGGCGGTAGCTCGGTCGCCGCGCTTTTGCCAATAGATGGCAATGACGGGAAACAGCGCTAGAGACACGACGTGCTGGACAACCACGATGATGTCGCGAATGGCCTGGTAGGTGATCGAGAACGGGAACCAGCCGCCCTGAGCCTGAGCTTCGATTATTGCACCTGGCCCGACAAAGAACCGTTCGGTGTCCCAACCCAGGGCATCGACCCAGTCAATGAACTGATCGGGCACTATTCCGAAGGTAACAATGAACAACATGAACACGTAAGCAGAACCCACCATTGCCTCGCCCCAGGTAGTGGGGCGACCAGCGGGGCGGATGTTGGCGTACGCGACGATGCCAAGTGCCATGGCGACGTTCACGATCAGAGCCACGATGAAGGCGACCATCCTGATTCGTCCTCCTTGCGAATTGCTTGTGAATTGACTCACAATGTACCCGGCGCCGGGTCATCAGTGAAATCAGCGAGACATCTAGTTAACGGGAATTGCTGGCTTCACACCTTGCTCTGCTTCGAGGCGAAACCTGCAACACATGCAAGCCTGCGCGACGACGTTTTGCAATGACAAAACCCAACACGTTGAATCGTACGCCACCAGACCACCTATGCAGAACGTCTCACCAAAATTCGCGGGAATTCCCGCGATGTATTCAAAAGCAGCGCTCGCGGCTGGCAGAATGGCATCGTGTTCGCGTTCACCCATTTGGTACGCGACAATGAACAACACCCAATCGTGATCGACCGCGGAGCGATAGCTACATGACTATGGCCCGGCGGAGGTATTTGTGACCGAAGTTCCCGACTATCTACTCGAACGTTCTCGCGAACGTCGCCGCGCCCTAACCGGTGGTGGCGACGGCGACGGGGGCGATGCAGGACCAGCCGCGGCAACACCAGCTGCGGTCAAGTCCGCCGCGCCCGTCGCGGCACTGGCAACGGCAGCTGCTGCACCAGCGGCAGTCGAGCCGCCAAAACCCGATGATCCTTGGGTAGCCGCGGCCAAGTCGCGCCACAAGATTCCGCTATGGATCTTGCCGGTTCTGTTCCTGTTGCCCCTCTGGGCCATTGTGTACGTTCAACTTCTTGGCGAGAACGAAGTCGAAGCTGTCACCGCCCTCAGCACTGGTGCGGGCATTTACGCAAGCAGCGGTTGTGCGGGCTGCCACGGCGCAGCGGGAGGAGGTGGGGTTGGCTACCAGCTCTCCGAGGGCGAAGTACTCAAGACCTTCGCCAGCGCCCGAGACATGATTCCCTGGATCACAGCCGGCACCGAGGACTGGGGCATAGGCAACGCCATCGGCGATCCGAACCGCGAGGGAGGCGCCCGCCTTGCCGGCGATCGAGCCCCAATGCCAGGGTTCGGTGCCAGCCTCACGGAAGCCGATGTGTTTGCGGTGGCGCGTTACATACGCGAGCAACTGTCCGGCGAAGAGCTCGATGCCGAAGAGATCGAGGCTCTCGACCTAGAATGGGAAGAACTCGGCGGCGGCGGTAGCGAGCACGGCTAGAAGCGCCCAGCGCTCATGACCCAACCGTCTCAACCGGTCGGCGACACGTACGATGTCGTCGTCGTTGGCGGTGGTGTTGCCGGCGCCGCGATCGCGTTGCAACTCGCACTTGAAGATCTAAACGTTGTCGTGCTTGAGGCGCGCTCAAGCGAGGCCCCGGTTCCGGGTTCGTGGGTGCTCACTCCTTTCGCGGTCTCGGAGTTGAGCCGCCTCGGCGTGGACCTTGGCCCGAACGTTCCGGGACGACAATTAACGGGAGTCCGCGTACTGTCGCACGGTGCTGTTGTTCCGCTCAGTTTCGACACCCCCGGCGAAGCCCGCACCGTTACGCGTGGCTTTCTGCTTCGCGAGCTCTCAGCCGCCGCTGTTGCGGCAGGGGCATCGTGGCGGTGGTCTTCCAATGTGGACGGGCCCGTTCTCGACGACGGAATCGTGGTTGGTGTCTCGGTAGGGTCCGACGAGATATGCGGCGAGACGTTTGTTGTCGCCGATGGAGCTCTAAGTCATTTCGGGCGAGCCCTAGGCACCTCGCGGCGACGCACCAGGCCTCAGGCATTGGTTGCGGTTGCCACGGTCGATGACCCGAATCCGATCCAAGGCGGAGACGCATGGCTCGACCTAGCCATCGATCTGCGCGAACGTTTCGACCTTCCCGTGCCTGGCCTCGGCTGGGTAGTCCCGGTGGCAAACGGAAGGCTCGACGTTGGTGTCGGTGTTCTAAACACGTTTCGAGACTCAGACTCAGTATCGATCACCGACGTTCTCCACCGCTGGCGAGCCGACGCCCCCGGCGCAACCGACACAACCATTAACGTCGCCATCGGAACCGACATCGGGCGCATCCCGCTCGGCGACGGTGTTTGGCCTCGAACCGGCCCCAACTGGTTAGCCATCGGCGACGCGGTGGCAATGACAAGCCCGCTCAACGGCGCAGGAGTTGCCGCAGCGCTGAGCACAGCACGGTTAGCAACAGACGCAATCAAGAACTCGATCCAAAACAACGACGGGCTAGCCATCCGTCAATACGAACAAGCCCTCGACGACCACCTCGGCGACGAACTCCGCGTGGCCAGGTTGGTTGGACGTGTCCTCACAGAACCAAGGGTCACCAACGTCGTAACGCGCGCCGCAGCCTGGTCAGACGCCAGCCTCGCCCGCGCCGTTCAGCTGGCAGTAGCAACTGACGAATCAGAAGGTCGCGGCCGGCTACAACGCCTAGTAAGCCAGATCGCAAGGCTCACCCCAGAACCACCAGAACACCACTAGTTATTTCGCTAGTTCGCGACAGCTCCGCAATCGCTCAATCGGCCGAATCGTCTGGCCATATCGGCAGATCGAAGTAGGCCTTTCGACCAGCAGAGTACATACCGCCGTAGAGAGGGTGGGCAGGATCGAACACGGTTACGACTACGTAATCAGTCTCAATCGTGTCAACTGCATCGGCCACAGTCTGAAACGTTCCGAGCTGGCCAAGGAGAGAATCCATAGTCTCATCGCCCGCCCTCTCAAGATGTCCGCTTACAGCCGGAATCTGAACCTCCGGTGAGTCGATTGCTAGATAGGCCAC
>JAADHX010000395.1 GCA_013151655.1 Actinomycetota bacterium | reverse complement strand
GTTGACCGCTGTGGGTGTTGGTTTAGCGGGTGGTGATGGCGGTTATGGGGGCGGTGAGGGTGATGTTGCCGAGGCTGCCTTGGAAGGGTCCGCCGAAGGCGAATACGCCTCCGTCTTGGGCGATGAGTAGGTAGCCGTCGACGTAGGGGACCATGCCGTTTACTGGTTGGTTTGGTGTGATGTTTAGGCCGGGTAGTGAGCCGACGAATGGGGCGTTGCCGAAGGCGAAGATTCCGCCGTCGCATGCGACTAGCCAGTAGCCGGTGTTGTTGGCGTCGACTATTCCGACTATTGGGCAGTTGAGGGTTTGGTTTGGGAGTATTTGGGGGATGGATCCGTGGAAGGGTGCGTTTCCGTAGGTGAAGACTCCGCCGTCGGCGGCGAGTAGTCGGTAGCCGTTTCCGGCTTTTGTGATGGATGCGGCGACGATTGGTTGGTTGAGGTTGATGTTGTTGGCGTCGCCGTAGTGGGGGACGTTTCCGACGGTGATGACGGTTCCGTTTGCTGAGAAGATCCAGTAGCCGCGTCCGAGTGGGTCTACAGCCACATCAACAGGCACATCGTCGGGTGCTAGCCCGGTGAGGTCGGGTATCTCGATTGGGGCGTCACCGAATGAATACACAGTCCAGTCCGAACCGACAACCAGATAACCCGCACCGGTGGACGTGGTGGAGATTGCCACCGCCGTGGAGTTCGCGCTGAGCCTGACGTTGCCGAGGTCGGTGCCATCACCAAATCCAAACACCCCTCCATCGGCACTAAGCAAGAAGTACCCATCTTCGGTATCTGGCACTGGATCGGGCATCGGCGCCGGCACTGGAGGATCGGGCGGCGTTGGATCCGGGGTCGGATTGGGTGCTGGCGTCGGGTTCGGGTTCGGCGGGTTCGGGTTAGGCGGGACCTCGATGAACGAGTGGCGGCCGGTGACGACGCCCCCGACGCTGTCCCGATCTTGTCCGAGAAGAAGCCCTCGATCGATGACTTCGATATCGAACGTTGCTTCGAACGCCGTTGTTGTTGGATTCCAGTCGAGCGGTATGCCTGTCGCCGGATCGAGGGCAGCCAGTTTCGCCCGCGCGACCACGTCTCCGTGGTCGACGTTGCCAAACCCGCAAGGTTCTGGCCTTGTGTCGAATGTGAAGGCTGCGACGTCGTTGCTGTCAATCGGTCCGAGCGGTTCAACAAAGCAGAAGTGACCACCGACGTAGACACCAACATCGGAGAGTCCGACGGAATAGACGGAGTCGAAAGCCGCGGTGACCCACAGATTCTGCTCGAGCTGTCCCGCTGTGTCGGCTGTTGGGAAGGCGACGATCTTGGCGCACTCCTTGCCTCCCTTTTCGACCACGAAGAACGAGTCGCCGTCGAGGGCGTATTCGGCGTCTCGAATCGTCAGCCCCCCGGCGTTGCATCGCGTTGTCGCCTCGGAGTACCACTCCGTCTGCCATGCGGTCAGGAGGTCGGTGGTCAGGTCGATCTGCGCCAGGCCTGTTCGTGGCGACCCCGCGACCTGGGTGCTGCTGTGAGCCACGAGCAGTAGGTCGCCCGAAGGATGTATATCGACCCGCCTGACGGCGCCCGAGCCGCCATTACCGATCGGTCCGGTTACGTCGTTGCGGAAACTGTCGACGGCTCCGCTGGTTACATCAACAGCAGCCAGCCGTATTCGCTCGATTCCGTTGACTTCAGTGAAACTGCCGCCGACGAAGAGTCTGGTTCCGTCGTCGTCGAGGGCCTGAATCTTGGCATCTGCGTTGGCTACGAAACCTGCGTCAACCTCGCCGCTGTGGTCGAGTTTTGCGATCTTGAAGCGAGCAATACCGTCGATCTTGGAGAACTTGCCGCCCAAAAAGAGGCCGCTGCCGTCGTCGGCTGATTCGAGTGCGAGCACCTCGCCGTTGATGTCAGGGTTGAACCACTCGGCCATGGCGCCGCTATTGATGTCGTAGGCCATCAGGTTTTGTTGGTCGACGATGGTGCCGTCGGGAAGTTCGACCTGGGTGAATAGCCCGGCCACGACGATGAGGTTTCCGAACTGGACGTTGGCGTTAACTCGACCGTCGAGGATCACCGGCGTATCGGCTCTGGGTGTTTGAGGCACAAGCGAGCCATGACCTGTGGGAATAGCAGCCGTTGCGATTGTGGGCATCGAAGTGAGCACCATGGTGGCTGCCACGATCGTCAGACCGAGGCCGCTCGCAGCGCGAAGACGACGGAGAACTTCGAAGGGAACGTTTTTCATCGGAAACCTCACGTGATGATCATATACGTCGTCTCGACCACACAAAGTGATGAACGTGACTCTGTCTAAGCCACTCAAAGACAGGTCAGTCGCACGGCGTGAGCCCCTAAGATAGTCCGTAGGGGGCGAATGTGAAAGCTGAACCTTAGATCGTCGTTCACCACGGACCGTGACCAGGTTGGTCGGTGCCAAGATGGAAACTACGAAATGGTCGTGGTCAGATAGATTCTCGACATGGGGACAAGGTTCAAATATTCCTCGTGGGACGGCAGTCAGGTCGGCTTCGAGTTGGATGCCGATGCCATTTTCGGCGAACTGACCGACGACCTGCTGTACCACGGCGATCTAAACGCGGCGCTGCGCCGACTGCTCCAACACGGCATGACCGATGCCGACGGCAACCGAATGCAAGGCCTTCGAGAGATGCTCGAAGAGTTACGCGAACAGCGCGAGCAACGCCTTGAGCAGTTCGATCTCGGGGGCATCTACGACGACGTAAACAGCGAACTTGACGACATCGTCGAAGACGAACGCGATGCCATCGCCGATTTGCTGGCTGATGCCGAGACCTCGGGCGACGAGCGGCGCGAAGACATAGCTAAGGCGGCGATGCAGGACAAGTCGCTTCAACTAGATCTGCTGCCACCCGACCTCGCCGGCAAGGTCAACAGCCTCGGCAAGTACGAGTTCGTGTCGCCAGAGGCTCGAGAACGCTTCGAAGAACTAATGGAGCAGCTTCGCCAGGAGCTAGCCGAGAGTTACTTCAACCAAATGTCTGGGGCCATGGAGGCTGTCACCTCCGAAGATATGGCGCACATGAAAGACATGATGGCGGCTCTCAACCAAATGCTCGAAGCCCATCAGCGCGGCGAAGAAGTCGACTTCGACGCGTTTATGGAAAAGTACGGCGAGTTCTTTCCTGAAAACCCAGCCTCGGTCGAAGAACTGCTCGAAATCATGGCTCAACGCATGGCCGCTATGCAGGCCATGCTCAACTCCATGACACCGGAGCAGCGCCAGCAGCTCATGGAGTTGAACAGTCAGTTGATGCAAGACATGGACCTTCAGTTCCAAGCTCAACAACTCTCTCAGAACCTTCAGCAGATGTTCCCCCAAGCCGGCTGGGAGAACTCCTATGACTTCAGCGGCGACGAGTCGATGAGCATGAGCGAAGGTTCTTCGATGATGCAAGAGCTTGGCGAGCTGGATGCCTTGCAGCAACTCATGAACCAGGCATCGACACCAGGCGCGTTAGCCGATATCGATGTCGAGCGAGTTCGCAAACTTCTAGGGAATGACTCGGCCGACAGCCTCGAACGGCTTCGCCAGGTGGCGAAGATGCTCGAAGACTCTGGTCTGGTCGAAAACAGAGAAGGACGCCTCGAGCTAACACCGAAGGCGATTCGCAAGCTTGGTAACAATGCCTTGGCCGAGTTGTTCCACAAGCTGAGCACCGAACAACTCGGGCAGCACCGGCTCGACAAGATCGGCATCGGTCACGAGCGGGCCTACGCCACCAAGCCCTACGAATACGGCGACAACTTCAACCTCAACATTGAGCAGACTGTTCGCAATGCCATTCGGCGCTCCGGTGGAGGAACCCCAGTCTCGCTGTCACCGGACGACTTCGAGATCGAACGAACCGAACACACCACAAGAGCGAGCACGATCCTGATGCTCGATCTTTCGTTGTCGATGCCAATGCGCGACAACTTCTTGCCGGCCAAGAAGGTCACGATGGCGTTGCACTCGCTCATTACTTCTCAGTACCCGCGCGACTACATCGGAATCGTCGGTTTCGCAGAGAGTGCTCGCGAGTTGACCGCCGCCGAACTTCCCGAGGTTTCTTGGGATTTTGCCTACGGCACCAACATGCAACACGGGTTCATGATCGCCCGCCGGCTGCTGGCGCAGCAATCAGGGACGAAACAGATCATCATGATTACCGACGGCGAACCTACAGCCCACCTGATGCCATCGGGTGGTGTTTACTTCAATTATCCACCGGTCCAAGAAACCATCGACGTCACCCTCAAGGAAGTTATGCGTTGCACCCGCGACGGCATCCGAATCAACACCTTCATGCTCGACCCCGACGGCGGCCTGCGTAGGTTCATCGAGCAGATGGCGCAGATGAACGGTGGTCGAGCCTTCTTTACGAGCCCCGACAACCTCGGCGACTATCTACTGGTCGACTTCGTTGAGAACCGCCGCAGGCTCATCACCAGTGGTACCAGGCTGTGACATCTTGAGCATCGTTGTAGGCGGTGCTTCTTCGGGCACAACGTTGCGAATAGTTGTGACCGGCGACCTCGATCTTGCTGGCGCTCCGCAGCTCCGCTCTGACGTGCGAAACCTGCTCCGCGACAACAATCCGACGGTGGTTGAGATCGACCTTGGCGGGGTGGAAGTGCTCGACGATATCGGCGTTGGCGTGCTGCTCGGAATTCGCCGCCTCGTCGGGAGCCTCAATGTTGAACTACACATCGAGCCAAAAAGTGAGCCGGTCGTGCACTCGTTGGATCAATACGCAGTGAGCGATCTGTTTCCTTGAGAACCGCCGAAGTCTGGCGTTTGTTTGCTGCAAAATTGCTCCAAAGTTGAAGCCAACGCGTTAAACACATACATTTTCGGGTCGGCCGGTCAGGCCATCTAGACGCCAAGCGTCTGTGAAGCTGGCTCGCCACTGGTTCTATCGAGCCATTAATGGCTTCTCGCTTGCGCGTTGTCGTTACCGACCTACTAACTAACGAAGAGGATCTCCAGTGGGATTCGTTCCGTATCTGGCCCTGATCGCGTCTATCGCGGCCCTTGGCCTTGCCTATTACTTCGCGACGGTTGTTATGGCCGCCGACGAAGGTACCGATCTCATGAAAGAGATTGGTGAAGCCATTCGAGAGGGCGCGATGGCGTTCCTGCGACGCGAGTACCAATGGGTCTCGGTGTTTGTTGGGGTGATGTTCTTTGTGCTGCTTATCGTTCCAATAGACGGCCGTCCAGCAGCATCGTTCGCGTACCTGATGGGCGCTGTCCTTAGCTCCATCGCCGGGTTCGTTGGCATGCGCATCGCGACCGCGGCCAACATGCGAACCGCACACGCGGCGCGAAGCGGTGCAGCCGCGGCGTTGCCTCTGGCATTCAAGGGCGGAGCCGTCATGGGCTTCACCGTTGCCGGTCTGGCTCTGCTGGGCATCACGTTCAACTACCTGTTGTGGGTGGTGTGGATGGGAGTCGACGACGCGTTTCAGGTGGTTGCGGCCTTCGGTCTCGGTGCAAGTTCGATCGCCTTGTTCGCCCGTATCGGTGGAGGAATCTTCACCAAGGCCGCCGACGTCGGTGGAGACCTAGTCGGCAAGATCGAAGTTGGTATCCCAGAAGACGACCCTCGTAACCCAGCAACCATCGCTGACGCTGTTGGCGACAACGTTGGCGACGTTGCCGGCATGGGCGCTGACCTTTTCGAGTCATACGCCGGTGCCATTGTCGCTCCGATCGTACTCATCTCGCTTTTGATGAGCGGGACGTTCATCAGCGGCGGCACACTCGCCGATGCCGGTGACGCCGAAGCCCTGATGCTTTACCCAATACTCATTGGTGCCCTCGGCATGATTGCATCGATCGTTGGTGCGCTGATGACCCGCGGTAAAGAAGGCCAGAGCCTGTCTGCTCAGTTGCACCGAGGTCAGTACGTCGCGATGGGCATGACGGTTGTGCTCTCGATTGTTGGCACGTTGGCTCTGTTCAGCGGCGCTGAGAGGGCCGATGGCAGTGTCCTTGTCGAAAAGCCGATCTATCTGGCACTGACCATCATCATTGGTCTGTTTGGCGGCTGGGCTATCGGGTTTACCTCGGAGTACTTCACTTCGGAGCACTATCCGCCAGTCAAGGGGATAGCAGCCCAATCCGAGACTGGGCCCGCCACTGTTGTGATCGAGGGAATCGCCCAGGGCAAACTTTCGACGCTTCCTTCTGTAGTGATTGTTGTCACGATGATTGGTGCGTCTTACTGGATGGGCGGAGCGGCCTTCGGCACTGCTGGTGACGACATTGGTCTCTACGGTGTCTCGCTCGCCGCGATTGGCATGCTCGCAGTAACTGGCGTAATCGTCGCTGTCGACGCTTACGGTCCAATCGCCGATAACGCTGGCGGCATCGCCGAGATGGCAGGTCTTCCAGAAGAGGTCCGCGAAGTAACCGACAGCCTCGATGCTCTCGGTAACACGACCGCTGCTATCGCCAAGGGATTCGCTGTCGGTTCGGCAGCAGTGACGGCCCTGGCTTTGTTCAAGGCGTTCAGCCTCACGGCCAGTCAAGGCGACACCGTTGTCAATCTCGACATCAACGACACCGCTGTAACCATCGGTCTGTTCCTTGGTGCGATGACGCCGTTCGTGTTTGCGGCCCTCACGATGGCATCTGTTGGCAGAGCTGCCCAGGCCATGATCGTCGAGGTTCGTCGTCAGTTTGCCGAGATTCCTGGTCTTCGTGAAGGCCTGCCTGGCGTAAAGCCAGACAGTCGTCGTTGTGTCGACATCTCAACCCAAGCCGCACTTCGCGAGATGGTGATCCCTGGCCTATTGGCAGTGGTGTTGCCTCTCGCTATTGGCTTCGTCGACGTGAACGCGCTCGGCGGATTCCTCGCCGGCTCGGTTGTCACTGGTTTCATGATTGCTATTTACATGGCGAACTCTGGCGGTGCATGGGACAACGCCAAGAAGTACATCGAAGCTGGCGCTCATGGAGGCAAGGGAACAGACGCCCACGCGGCCGCTGTTGTCGGCGACACCATCGGCGATCCCTTCAAGGACACTTCTGGCCCGGCTATGAACATCCTTATCAAGGTCATGACCATCGTGTCCTTGGTGTTCGTACCAGCCTTTATCTAAATCGGTAGGTCAAGGTTTCGAACAGCCCCGGTTCTGCTGGCCGGGGCTGTTCGACGCTAGAACTCACGATCCAGGCTCGAACGCGCTTCCAGCGTCGAAACATGCTCCAAACGTGAAGGCAAAGTTGACAGTGGTGGCATTGCGAGGCCGGAATGACCCGAGCTAAGAACGTCGCCAACATCATGGCTAAGAACTTCCCAGATGCTTGTGTGCTTCGGTAAAGGCACTATTCGCGTTACCTTCGGCGGCCGTGATCATCCGCATCTTCAATCAACTAGTTAGAGGCTTCGCCATGGGCGCCGCGGACATCGTTCCTGGTGTCAGCGGTGGCACCGTGGCTTTGCTGCTCGGTATCTACGACAAACTCGTTGGCGAAATCCGTGCCGGTTCTGGAGCCCTTGGCGTTCTTGTCCGGGGTGAGGTCAAGGAGTTTGTCGCTAGATTCAAGACCATCGACTGGGTCTTCTTGTTGTCGCTACTTACCGGTATCGGGTTAGCGGTGGTGACGCTGGTCTCGTGGCTCCGCACTCAGATCGAGGAGCATCCGGTGCAAGTCTCAGCCGTGTTCTTTGGGTTAGTGGCCGCATCAGTCGTTCTAACCGTGCGGGAGGTCAAAACCTGGGACGCACTCCGAATCACCCTGAGCTTTGTGATGGCCGTCGCGGCATTCATCTTGCTTGGCCTACGTTCGGGAGCGATCGTTGATCCTGCGCTCATCGTTGTTCTGTTGGCGGGCTCAGTGGCAATTTGCGCGATGATCTTGCCAGGCATCTCTGGCTCGTTCATCTTGTTGATGTTCGGCCTTTACGATCACATCACCGAAGCGATTGAGGAGCGCCATCTCAGCACTATTGCCGTCTTTGGAGCAGGTGCAGTTCTTGGTCTCGCGTTGTTCTCGACCTTGCTCAACTGGTTGCTCTTGAGACACCGTGACACCGTCATGGCTATCCTGATTGGGTTGTTGGCTGGCTCGCTGCGTGTCCTTTGGCCATGGCCGGCGGGCGGTCCCGACGGGGCCAGTGGGTTAGAAAACGTCGGCCTTGGTTCGCCTGTTTCTGGTGAGGTCGCCGGTGCTCTGTTCGGTGCCGTGGTAGCCGCTGTCGCGGTGGTGTTCTTGTCAGAGATTGCGCGCCGGACCAACACCTCCGGAGAGGCCGCGCTCGGAAGTTGAACTCAAGTCATGTACGTTCCGGACGAGAAACATTCGCATAACCGCTGCTGCGTGAGCGGTCGGTCGACCCCACCAGCAAACTCCAACCCACCGAAAGAGTGCTGTGAGTAAGCCACTCGTTATTGTCGAGTCACCAGCCAAAGCTAGAACGATCGCCGGCTTTCTAGGCGATGACTACATTGTCGAATCCTCCGTCGGACACATCCGCGATCTGCCTCGCAACGCCGCCGAGGTGCCGGCCAGCCACAAAGCCGAAAAGTGGGCCCGCATGGGTGTGGACACCGAGAACGACTTCAAACCGTTGTATGTGGTCACTGGACGGTCCAAGGATCAAGTTCGTCACCTGAAATCCTTGCTCAAGGAGGCCGACGAGGTCTATCTCGCGACCGATGAGGATCGCGAGGGCGAAGCCATCGCCTGGCACCTGCTCGAGGTGCTGAACCCTCGCGTGCCTGTGAAACGAATGGTGTTCCACGAGATCACGAGGCGGGCCATCGAAGAAGCCATCGAGAGTCCGCGAGAGCTCGACCGCCGACTCGTTGATGCTCAAGAAGCCCGCCGCATTCTCGATCGGTTGTACGGCTACGAAGTGTCGCCGGTCTTGTGGAAGAAGATCATGCCTCGCCTAAGTGCAGGGCGAGTGCAGAGCGTTGCGGTCCGTCTCATCGTCGAACGCGAACGCGAACGTATGGCTTTTGTTTCGGCCTCATATTGGAGTCTCACAGCCCAGTTCTCGGGCAACGACGCCAACTTTGGAGCGTCGATGGTGAGCCTCGGCGGGTCGAGACTTGCCACCGGGCGCGACTTCGCCGATACGGGCGAGTTGACCAGCGATACGATCGTTCTCTCTGAGGCTGAAGCCACCCGACTTGCTGGGTCGCTCAAGGATCGCGAGCTGACAGTCACATCGCGCGAGTCCAAGCCGTACCGACGTCGTCCAGCGGCTCCCTTTATTACTTCGACCTTGCAGCAAGAGGCTGGCCGCAAGCTCGGTTTCTCGTCATCTCGCACGATGCAGGCTGCACAGCGTCTGTATGAGAACGGCTACATCACCTACATGCGAACCGACAGCACCACGCTTTCGGCCGAAGCAATCGCTACTTCTCGAGACGTCATCCGCGAGAAGTACGGAGCCGAGAACGCTCCCGATCAGCCGCGCACCTACGCCAAGAAGGTTAAGAACGCCCAAGAGGCACACGAGGCCATCAGGCCTGCGGGCGACAGCTGGCGTTTGCCAGACGTCGTCGCAGCCGAGGTTCAGGGCGATGCCGGGCGGGTGTATGACCTCATCTGGCGCCGCACTGTGGCCAGCCAAATGATCGATGCCACCGGCGAGACGGCGACAATTCGACTTGGGGGCCAGTCGGCCGATGGCGACGATGTCGAGTTCTCGACCAGTGGCACCGTGATAACGAGCCCCGGCTTTCGTCTGGCGTACATCGAGGAGAAGGTCAAGTCCCGCAAGGACTCCGGCGCCGCCGACGAAACGGCAGAGCAGCAGTTGCCCCCTCTGGTCGAGGGCGACAAGGTCATCACTACCGAAGCTGAGCCTAAGGGTCACGAGACCTCACCGCCGTCGCGATACACCGAGGCTTCGCTCGTTCGACGCTGCGAAGAACTTGGTGTGGGTCGGCCGTCAACCTACGCGTCGATCATCGAGACGATTCAGGCACGCGAATACGTGTGGAAAAAGGGTAGTGCGCTAGTGCCCGCCTTTACTGCCTTTGCCACGGTCACGCTTCTCGAGGACC
>JAADHX010000033.1 GCA_013151655.1 Actinomycetota bacterium | reverse complement strand
CCGGCAAGGCAAAGAAGCCGGGAATGGTTGCGAGGGCAAGGTCGTTCATGGCCGAGCCAATGGCCTTGACCTTGGCCTCGTCGTGGTCCTTGACCGTGACGCGCCAGGAGGCGACGGCTTGTTCGTTGGTCGGTGGGTCTTCAACGTCGGTTCGAACGAGGGTTGTAGTGACCGTCTCGTAATCTGCGGGCGGAAACCGACAGGCCCGCCAGAAGGCAGCCTCGATCAGGGCGGCTTTTGCCTCGATATCAATCCCTGTGAGCGCGATGCTGACGTCGCTACGGTAGCCACCCCAGCTGTTCATCGAGACCTTCAGGGTTGGAGGCGGCGGCTGGCCGCGAGTTCCACTGATACGTACTCGGTTCGGGGCGATCTGCTCGAGATCGACAGTGTCGAAACGCGATGTCACATCGGGGCCGAGGTATTCCGGGCCGCCGATCTCGTATAGAAGTTGGGATGTGACGGTGCCCGTAGTCACCCCACCACCAGTGTTGTCATGTTTCCCGATGATCGAAGATCCGTCGGCGGCGATCTCGGCGTACGGGAATCCGGCCCTCTCGAGGCCGCTGATCTCGGTGAAGAACGCGTAGTTACCGCCAGTCGCCTGCGTACCGCACTCGATCACGTGGCCAGCGACCACCGCTCCGCCGAGCGCATCCCAGTCATCTTGGGCCCAGCCGTGGTGCCACGCTGCGGGGCCACACACTATGGCCGCATCGGTTGTGCGGCCGGTGACGACGATGTCTGCACCGCGATTGAGCGCCTCGACGATGCCCCAGCACCCCAAGTAGGCGTTGGCCGAGATGTAGTCAACTGGGGCAACCGGATCGCCCGTCTCGAAGTCGATGATGTCGACGCCGCGTGCTCGCAATTCGTCGATACGTGGCAGCAAATTGTCGCCTTCAACGTAGGCGATCGTGGGGGAGAGTCCGAGCGTGGCTGCGACCTCGGCCACGGCAGCAGCGCATCCGGCGGGGTTGAGCCCTCCGGCATTGGACATCACCTTGATTCCCTTGTCGAGGCAGGTCCCCATCACCTGTTCCATCTGAGCAACAAAAGTTCGGGCGTATCCGGTTTCGGGCCGTTTTGCTTTGTTGCGCGCCAGGATCAGCATTGTCAATTCGGCCAGCCAGTCGCCCGTCAGCACATCGATCGGCCCATCTTCGACCATTTCCGCGGCGGCGGAGAGGCGATCGCCGTAGAAGCCGGAGCAGTTGGCGATCCTGATCGGGGCGCTCACCGGACAAGCGGGCCGGAAGGAGCGACGTCGCCAGTCGCAGCGGCATCGTCGATCACAGCGGCATCGTCGATCACGAGCAGCAGAGTGTCTTTCTCTACCTGGTCACCAACGGCGACGCGCAGTTCGATTATGGAGCCGCTGTTCGGGGCGCGCAGGTGGTTCTCCATCTTCATCGCTTCCAACACAGCAAGTACCTGTCCGGCTTCGACCACGTCGCCGACATCGACGCGGATGTCGATGACCTTGCCAGGCATCGGTGAAGAAACGGCACCACCCGGGATCTCGGGCTCTGGAACTGCGAACCTCGGCATAACGGTGATCGTCGTGGTTCCGCCTCCGGCGGTCATGTACAGCTTGTCTCGGGCGCGCGCGACGGCGTAGACCCGACGCCAACCGTCGACCTCGACGTCGAGCCGGTCCGATGACCACAGATGAACGTGGGCAGTTCCGCCATCCCCACGGTTTCCAATCAGGTATCCACCGCCCCGCCGCGGGGCATAGTGAACGGTCGTTGGTTGTTCGTTGACCACGAAGTCAGATCGTTCAGTGGCCAAGCGGCCCACTCGAAACCCCGATGGCAGATTTGCGAGTGTTACGGCTTGTCGTCTGTTGCTTCCCTGCAACCACATGGCGGCAGCCACCGTGACACGGTGCATCTCGTCGGCGTCGACGGAGCGCACCCTGCGCGGATTGACGCGCTCGATGAAATCGGTTGTGGTGTCGCCGTCGAGGAACTCATCGGTCCGCAGGACGGCGGCCAGAAAGTCACGGTTCGTGACCACTCCGCCGAGTTGAAGCCTTTCGAGCGCCAGCGCGAGTTGCCCAGCGGCGTCGGTTCGTGTCGCTGCTCTGCAGACCACCTTTGCGATCATTGGGTCGAAGTCGACCGAGATCACAGAGCCCGATCGGACTCCGGTGTCCCAGCGCACGTTTGGCTCTTTGGCCGCCTCGAAGACGTCGAGCGTGCCGGTTGCCGGGAGGAAGTCGTTGTCAGGATCCTCAGCGTAAAGTCTCGCCTCGATGGCGTGGCCAGAAAAACTCACGTCGTCCTGGCCGTATCCAAGCGGCTCACCGTGGGCAACCCGCAGTTGCTCACGTACAAGATCGATGCCCGTAACCTCCTCGGTGACGGGATGTTCGACCTGAAGACGGGTGTTGACTTCGAGGAAGAAGAAGGCGCCAGTGTCGGTGTCGACGAGAAACTCAACTGTGCCTGCCGACTCGTACAAGATTGCTGAGCCAAGGCGTACAGCTGCGTCACCCATAGCCAGGCGCATTTCGGCATTCAAGTACGGAGAAGGGGACTCTTCGATCACTTTTTGGTGTCGGCGCTGGATGCTGCACTCGCGCTCGCCAAGGTGGACCATGTGCCCGTGACTGTCACCCAGGATCTGGATTTCGATATGACGAGCTCGGGGCACGTAGTTCTCAGCGAACACTCTGTCGTCGCCGAAGCCCGCGAGAGCCTCGCGTTTGGCAGCCTGCACTGCTTCTGGGAGTTCATCGAGGGTTTCGACCACCCGCATTCCTTTGCCGCCGCCCCCGGCCGCGGCCTTGATAAGCAGCGGAAACCCGAGCGACGCAAAGTCTTCTTCGTCGTCGACAGACGATAGGACCGGCACGCCGGCCTCCAGGGCGAGCTTCTTCGCCTTGATCTTGTCACCCATCGCCGAGATGACATCGGCCGAGGGCCCGATCCAGGTAAGGCCCTTGCCGGAAACGGCGGTCGCGAAGTCGGCGTTCTCGGCCAAGAATCCGTAGCCGGGGTGGATTGCACCCGCTCCGGAAGCAAGAGCCGCGGCGATGATGGAGTTTGCATCCAGGTAGCTGTCGATGCGGATTGCGTCGTCCGCCTCCTCGACGAACATGGAGTGTTCGTCGGCGGTGACAAAGACAGCCACTGTGCGCAAGCCAGTAGCCGTGGCGGACCTCATGATCCTCCTGGCGATCTCGCCGCGATTGGCGATCAGTAGGGTGTCGAACCGTCTCACAGTCGGAACACCCCGTAACCGTCTGTGCCTTCGATCGGCCTGTTCCGAACGACTGAGAGACACATACCTAACACGTCTCTGGTATCGCGCGGATCGATGATGCCGTCGTCGCTAATCGCACCAGTGGCGGCCAGCGCGAGCGACCCCTTTTCCTGGATTTCTTCGACCATTTCAACTGTCTTGGCGTCTTCTTCCTCGTCGAATTCGACCCCTGCCCGCGCAGCCTGACCGCGGCGAACCAGCGACATCACTCCGGCGATCTGCTTCGGGCCCATCACTGCGATCTTGGCAGCGGGCCACAAGAACGTGAACCTGTTGCCGAACGCGCGCCCCGACATGCCATAAGTGCCGGCACCGTAGGAGGATCCGATGGTGACGGTGAGGTGCGGCACAGTCGAACTCGTCACAGCGTTGATCATTTGCGAACCCTTCTTGATGATTCCGTCGGATTCGAAGTCCTTGCCAACCATGTACCCAGTGATGTTCTGGAGGAATACGAGAGGGGTGTCGATCTGATTGCACAACTGAATGAAGTGAGCTGCCTTCTGAGCCGAATCGGGGTACAACACTCCGTTGTTGCCGAGCAACCCGACCGGGTACCCGTGAATCGACGCCCAGCCGCACACGAGGCTCGCTCCCCACTGTGGCTTGAACTCTTCGAAACGCGAGCCATCGGTTATGCGGACAATCACGTCGCGTACGTCGACCGGCTTCACCAGGTCGCGACTTACGATCCCGAGCAACTCGTTTGGTTCATACAGCGGAACATCAGGAGTGAATCGTGGCGAAGGGCCCGGCTTTCGCCAATTGAGATGAGAAACCACCTCTCGGCACAGACGTAGCGCGTCCACCTCGTCCTCGGCGAAGTAGTCGCCGCTACCAGACACGTTGGCGTGCATTTCGGCCCCGCCGAGTGTCTCGTCATCGGAGTCTTCTCCGGTTGCCATCTTGACGAGTGGTGGCCCAGCCAGAAACATCTTCGACTGCTCTTTCACCATGATGGTGTAGTCGGACAACCCTGGCTGGTAGGCACCGCCGGCCGTCGAGGAGCCGAATACCACGCAGACCGTTGGTACCTCGAGCTTCGAGAGTTCGATCATCTCGTAGAAGAAACGACCGCTCTCGGCGAAGTGATCGGTCTGGACCCTCCTGCGCCCGTTGTCGCCTGTCTCGACGCGGAGGTCGCCACCTGCTGATTCGACGAAGCTGATGTAGGGAATCCGGTTGTCCCTCGCGATCTCGATGGCGCGCATCCACTTTTTTGACGCGTATGGGGTCAGTGCGCCGGCGAGGACCGTTGGATCGTTGCCCATGATCACGCACTCGGTTTCGGCGATGACGCCGATCCCGACGACCATCCCACCACCCAACGCGTAGTCCGAGTCGTAACCGGCCAGCGGGCTTATCTCGAGGAATGGGCTGTCGGGGTCGAGCACGTTGGCAATACGCTCACGGATTGGAAGTTTGCCGCGGGAGCGATGGCGTTCCATGCGGGATTCGCCTCCGCCGCCAGCGGCCTCGTCCAGGAGTTCGTCGATTTCGGCGAGCTGCTCCAGCATGTCGGAACAGTTCTGGACGAACTGCGCGTCGCCGGTGTCGAGCTTCGACCGGAGTGCTGGGGCAAGAATAGATCGGGTCATCACGCGAGACTTTAGACCGGTAACTCAATGGCTATCAAATTACCATTCATTGTTAACGCTCACACGCTCGCATCCGGAGTGGCACTTCATCTTGTTGAGGCGCTGGTCAATGACCGGTTCGTAGCCGGTGAATAGGCGGTGCAGGCAGTATCTGTTGTCTGGTCGCGCCGAGAATTTCAACCTCGAGGCGTACGACGTCGCCCGGTTTGAGCCAGCCAGGGAATTTCTCAGGGCCCTGTGTGGCGAAGTGCTCAAAAAGGCATCCGGTCGGGACGGTGCCGGAGCCGATGGCCTCGCCGGGGTGCAGGGTGGTGCCCCGTGACGCGTAGGCAACTATCTCTCCCCAGGACCAGTCCATCTGATCCATCCACCCGTGACTGATCTGGCTGTCTCCCACATATGCGGCCATCTCGAGGTGGTAGGAGTCGGCTGTTTTGTGCTGCTCGAGCTCGTCGACGGTGACGAGCATCGGCCCGAGCGTGTTCGCGCCGTCCTTACCCTTTGCCGGGCCGAGGCCGAGTTTCATCTCGTGCATTTGGAGGTCGCGTGCGCTCCAGTCACAGAAGATGGTGAAGCCGACGATGTGATCCGCTGCCTTGTCGGGATGAACGTCGCGGCACTCTGTGCCGATGATCGCGGCAACCTCGAGCTCGTAATCAAACCAGGTGCATCCCGGTGAGATGGCGACAGGATCATTCGGTCCGGTGATGGCTGAGACGTTAGAGAAGTAGAAACCAGGAATTTCGTTCCATGCGGGCTCCATCTCAATGCCGACTGCGCTCTGCACGTTGCGGAGGTGGTCGAGAAATGTGAGAAAATCGCGCAGCTGTGGAGGGTGGATCGGGCTGGCGAGGTCGGCCTCGTCATAGGCAATCACATCTTCGGGAGAGTTGCGGGCATGTTCGGCCGCTGCAGCCATTCTCTCGCCGTCGTCTCCCAACAGGTCGATCAGCCGAGCCGGGCCGGCGAGTAGATGTATCGAATCATTCAGCACGAGTCCGGGCCGTTGCTCGTTCTGGCCGGTACGACATGTGACCCACTTCATCAGTTGATCGCTTTCAGGTCGTCCATGATGTCGAGCCACCACTCGCTTTCGGAGGAGTAGGGCCTGTAGACGCCGAGTCGGTGGAGAACATCGCCGAAACGTTTGGTCAGTTCTCCTGCGACGGCGGCGGGCTCACGGACGACCGCGAACGCGTCGAGAACGTCGTCGTCGATCGCCTCGCCCATTGCCTCCCACTTTCCCTGCTTGGACAGGTTGTTGAGTTCGGTTTGAAGGTCTCCCCATCCGTGTAGTTCGAGCACCGCCTTGTAGGCGGGGGTCGAGGCGTAGAACGCAATCTGTTGCCGAGTGCCTGCCTTGGCCGCTTCGACTTCGTCCTGCGTTTCGCCGGACACAACAAAGAACGGCCCGCTGATCTCGAAGCCGTCCATGGTCTTGCCAACCTTCGCCCGACCTCTGAGTAGGGCCGGCACTGTAACTTCGCGAAGGTACCGTTCGGTCGTGAAACCGTGGCAGATGATGCCGTCACAGACCTCGCCCGCTACCTCTGTCATCAGCGGGCCGACTGCAGCAAGAAAGATCTTCGGCTTGCCGATGACCGAAAGTTCGGTGGGGTCGGGAACGAAGAACGGAGTCATGAGCGTGTGTGTATAAAAGTCACCCTGGAAGTCGAGCCGGTCTCCGGTGAGCCACGAGTCCCAGATGGCATGAATGGCCAAGACCATTTCACGCATACGAGCCGCTGGCTTCGACCATTCCATGGAGAACCGTCGTGTGATGTGTGGCCGGATCTGACTGCCAAGGCCAAGTATGAATCGTCCGTCTGATAGGTGCTGAAGGTCCCAACCGATGTTGGCGAGCACCATTGGGTTGCGGGCGAATGCGACTGCAACTCTCGTACCGAGTTCCACATGCTTGGTAGCAGGGGCCGCGAGTGTCAGCGGGAAGAAAGGGTCGTGGGCGATCTCCGCGGTCCACAGCGCGTCGTATCCGGCCTCTTCTTGCTTAGCCGCCACCGATGCCGCAGTCTTGAGGTTTGAGGCGTCCAGGTCTCCATCGACAATCATGACTCTACGCCCCTTGGCGCTGGTCGAAGAGCACCTGAGCCTCGGGATAGTCGGCCTTCCCATTTGGTGCTCTCGGCACCAGGTCCACTATCAAGAGTTCTCTTGGCACCTTGAAACTCGCCAGGCGGAGTTTCGAGTCGTCGATGACATCTTTCGTCGAGGCGGTTGCGCCAGGTGACAAGGACACGATGCCAACGACTCGGCTCCCGAATCGCTCGTCGGGCCGGCCGAACACGAGTGAGTCTTCCACTGCCGGGTGGGTCTTCAGCACCTCCTCGACTTCTTCTGGGAAGACCTTCTCACCGCCGGTGTTTATGCAACTTGACCCTCGACCGAGCAACGTGATCGCGCCGTTGCTCTCGACAGTCGCCATGTCGCCAGGAAACGAATATCGCACGCCGCCGATGCTACGGAACGTACGCGCGGTCTTTTCGGGGTCTTTGTGATAGCCGATCGGCATGAGGCCGCCAGAAGTGCCAACAATTCCGACTTCTCCGGAGCCGGGTTCGACCTCGCGGTCGTTGTCGTCGAACACCTTTGTCGACGGCTCGACCTCGAACTCTGCTGTTTGCGCGACCGGTGCATTCTTAGCCATGATGGATCGCCCCATTCCTCCTTCTGTAGAGCCGAGCAGGTCGACCACGACAAGGTCAGGGAGATGATCGAGAAGGCTGAGTTTGACGTCGGTTGAGAACATCGCCCCTGAGGAGACGAGCGCCTTCAGGCCGCCGAGGTTCCATCGGTCGGGCTTGTCGTCGAGAGATCTCAGCAGGGGCTTGGCGAATGCGTCGCCGACGATGATCAACTGCTGCACCGATTCGCGTTCGACTGCATCCCATGCCTCCTCTGGGTCAAGCCCTCGGCTCTCCAACAGAACAGCCGTACCACCCAGGACATGGGGGCCCAGCACCCCGAACCAACAGCCGGTCCCGTGCATGAGCGGGGGGCCAGGTATGGCGACGGGTGCGCTCGCTGTATCTCGGAGTTCTTGCACGCGAGGCGCTACGTCGTCCGGGCCCTCGATTGGTTGCAGACCCACCAGCGTCGGATACACCTGCGTCAAGAACGCCGTGAAGTCACTCATCGAATAGACGACACCCTTTGGCATGCCGGTCGTGCCACCAGTGTAGAAGACGTACACTTCGTCGCCTTCGGGATTGACCCGAGGTGCTGGTTCGAACGCCTGCTGGAGTTCGGTGTATGGCAAGGCGTGCTCGAGGTGGGTCGATCCATCTCCACTCGGTCCATCGTCCACTTCCACGAGAAGCTTCAGCTGCGGTAGCCGGTGCCTGACACGCTCAACTCGGTCGCCGAGCGAAGAACTGAACACCAGGGCTTCGACGTCAGCGTCGTCGAGCAAGTACTCGAGTTCCGTGTCGAGATATCGGTAGTTGACGTTGATTGGTACACCACGGAACTTCATGGCACCGAAGTTGGCTTCGCAATATTCCGGGGAGTTGTGGAGGTAAATCCCCACCTTGCTGTGCGGGCCAAGTCCTGCGTCGAGACATGCCTGAGCCAGGCGCGCTGCGCGCTGTTCGTACTCTGCCCACGAAACTCGCCGAGACCCCTGAACGACGGCGGTCGCGTCGGGGACGGTATCGGCAACCGTTTCCCAAACCGCTGCAAGACTTTGGCTCACGGCTGGCTCCCTCGGACCGCGCTGCGGTCTGTCGAGTGTTCCCTTGTGGGTTCGGCGCTGGTGCCGTCGAAGCCGCTATCGATTGCAGTCGTCCTTAGCCCGGCGATGATGATGTCGACCATGGTGTCCGCGGCCTCCTTCGGCGTCGAGCTCAGCGTGGCCAACACCTCAGGCCTCGCGAACTCGCGGCCGAGTCCCGCGATGATCCGGGCAACAGCAGCGGTGTCGATGGGCAAAATATCGCCGCCGTCTACCGCCAGATCGAGCAGGCACTCGGTCACCTTGACCAGGTAGTTCGAGTGCGCCTCGTTCAGGTCGCGACCTTGCCGCATCGCCGCGATGTCACGAGCGAACTCTGGTGTGGCGTCGCTGACTGCCACGTTAGCGGCCGCCAGGTAGGCACGTATTGCGTCGAGCGGCGACATATCGGCCCGTAGAGCGCCGCGCGCAGCCCTCCCGATCGCCCATAACTTGCGATCGATCACCATCAAGACGAGAGCGTCGCGACTTGGCGCTAATCCGTACAACGTGCGAAGCGAGCAGTTCAGACGCGAGGCGACTTCGGCCATTGTTAGGTGAGCGAAACCCTCGCCAAACATCGTGTCGAGTTCCGCAAGAATCTCGCGCTGCCGATTGGTCAGGGCTCGCTCTCCGGCTCGATCGAGCACGGCTGACGGTGGACGAATCGCACGCAATCGGTCTTCGATTGCAGCTGTTGAGGGCTCGGAGTCATCGAGATCTCCTCTCCCCTGTGAGGGGGACCCTTGTCGGAGCTGACTCATGGCTTGGTTGTTTCGCAGACGGCATGCATCGGCCCGACAGTACGACGGTAATCTCGCTCAGTCAATATTACACATCCGGGATGGGACGTTCACGCCGCTGCAACGGCGCCGCGACCCCCTTCGCGGTCCGACCTTGACATCGAGGAGTTGATGGGGATAATATGACTGCCGGTAAGTTACCACCCAATCAAATACCGAGTCCGTAGGGGGATTAATGAAATCGTTTTGGCGTCCGTGCAGCTTAGTTATGGTTCTGATAGCGGCGGCCTGTAGCAGCGGCGGCAACGCCGATGACAGTTCGTCCGTTGTCGATGATTCTGTAGTCGATGATTCTGTAGTCGAAGATTCTGTAGTCGAAGATTCCGTTGTCGATGATTCTGTAGTCGATGATTCTGTAGTCGAAGATTCTGTAGTCGAAGACGAACCAGTGGTGCGCGCCGAGGTGAAGGTCGGAGCGGTGAGCAGCCTGAGCGGCCCGTTCGCCTTTACCGATGCATCTGCGGCGGCTGCCGCGGTCTTTGATCGCTACAACGCTGACCCGGACGGTCTGTTGACGATCGAGTACATCGTCGAGGATGACACTGCCGATCCCGCGATCTCGGCCCAGGTCGGCCGCAAGCTTGTCGACGCCGACAATGTGGCCCTCATGGCCGGTTCAGCCGGCTTGGCCGACTGCTCCGTCAACACCGCCTATTACGTGGATAACGGGATCTTCTCGGTGCCGGGCACAGGGGTCGCTGACCCG
>JAADHX010000375.1 GCA_013151655.1 Actinomycetota bacterium | reverse complement strand
ACAACATCTTCATTAAGGAACAATCGCACGCGTTCCTAGCCGGTCCGCCCTTGGTGAAGATGGCTACTGGTGAGATCGCCGACTCCGAGACCATTGGTGGTGCCCAGAAACACGCCGAGGTGTCTGGTCTGGCGGAGTATCTCGCCGAAGACGAGATGGATGCACTGCGAATGTGTCGCGAGGTCGTTTCGCACCTCAACCGGCGCAAGGTCGACGGTGCGGCGCCAATGGTTGGTGACGAACCTGTTCACGACTCGGACGAACTTCTCGGACTTGTGAGCCGCGACCTTCGATCACCTCTCGACATCCGCGACATAGTCGCCCGCACCGTCGATGGCAGTCGCTTCGAGGAGTTCAAACCCCGGTTCGGGTCGTCGATGGTCTGCGGCTGGGCGTCACTTCATGGGTATCCAGTCGGAATTCTCGGCAACAACGGCGTCATCTATCCGGACTCGGCCCAGAAGGCGGCTCACTTCATCCAGCTGTGCAATCAGATCGATGTGCCAATCGTGTTCTTGCAGAACATCACTGGCTACATGGTTGGAACCGATTTTGAGTCAGACGGCATCATCAAAAAGGGTTCACAGATGCTGAACGCGGTGACCAACTCGACGGTGCCTCACCTGACGATCATCGTTGGTGCCTCCTATGGCGCAGGCACCTACGGAATGTCGGGTCGCGCTTATGGAAACCGGTTCACCTTCCTATGGCCGACGGCCAAGGTCGCCGTGATGGGGCCTAAACAGATCGCCGGCGTGATGTCGGAGGTTCGTCGCGGGCAGGCGGCCCGTAAGGGTCTCGATTTCGACGAAGAAGCCGATGCCGAACTTGTCGCCGATGTAGAACGCGGACAAGAGAAAGGGTCTTTGGCACTGCAAGCCACAGGGGCCATCAGCGACGACGGAATCATCGACCCCCGCGACACGAGAACAGTCCTCGGATTGTGTCTGAGCATGGTCAGAAACCGACCCATCGAAGGCGCAGACGGTTACGGGGTGTTCCGACTATGAGCGGCCCGTTCGACTCAGTCCTGGTTGCCAACCGAGGCGAGATCGCCCGGCGGATCTTCCGCACCGCTCGATCGGTTGGGCTGCGCTGCATAGCGGTTTTCGTCGAGGCCGACGCCGGTGCACCATTCGTGACCGAGGCAGATGAGGCAGTTCGTCTTGATCATGGATACCTCGATGGCCGAGCCATCATCGCGGCTGCGGTGGCTACGGGTGCCAAGGCGGTACACCCCGGGTACGGATTCTTAGCCGAGAACGCGGAGTTCGCTCAGAGCGTGATCGACGCCGGTCTGGTTTGGGTTGGACCAGCTCCTGAGGTCATGGCGGCGATGGGCGACAAGATCGCTGCGAAGCGGGTCGCTGCTGCTGCTGGTGTACCTAGTTTGGTTTCGTCGAACGATCCGACCTCATCCGACGAGGTTGGGTTCCCGATGTTGGTGAAGGCCTCGGCTGGTGGTGGGGGTAAGGGAATGCGCCTCGTCGAGTCGCTCGACGAGTTGGCCGAAGCGGTGGCGTCGGCCCAGCGTGAAGCAGGTTCGTCGTTTGGCGATGACACCGTCTTCCTGGAGCGTTACGTGGCCAAGTCGAGACACATCGAGATCCAGATCCTTGGCGATAGTCACGGAAACCTGGTGCACCTTGGCGAGCGCGAGTGTTCGATACAGCGCCGTCACCAGAAGATAATTGAGGAATCACCGTCGCCGGTAGTCGATGCTGCCATGCGCACCGAGATGGGTGAAGCGGCCTTGCGGCTAGCTCGTGAGATGGGTTATGAGTCGGCAGGCACGGTTGAGTTCTTGGTTGACGACAAGACCCGCGAGTTCTTCTTCCTTGAGGTGAATACTCGAATCCAAGTCGAACACCCCGTTACCGAAGAGGTGACCGGCATCGACATCGTTCGCGAACAGCTTCGAATCGCGAGCGGCGAACCACTGGGTTTCGAGCAACACGACATCAGCTTCGATGGCCACGCGATCGAAGCCAGGTTGTGCGCAGAAGATCCCACTCTTGGGTTTCTCCCAGCCACGGGCACACTTCACGCGTTCGAACCGTCGACCGAGCCCCAGGTCAGGTGGGACTCTGGCGTCGTCGCTGGCAGCGTTGTCGGGGTTGACTTCGACCCGATGCTGGCCAAAGTCATTGCGACAGGAGCCACGAGAAGTGTTGCTGCGGCCAAGCTCGCGCTCGCACTTGAGCGACTTCATCTTGGCGGTGTCGTGACAAACCGCGAGTTTCTGGTGTCGGCTCTAAGAGACCCGGTGTTTCTGGCTGGCGACGCGACTACCGACTTTGTCGACAATCACACTCCAGTTCTCGCACTGCCGGCTGGCGCTGCAGACCGAGCCTGTATCGCTGCCGCCATGTGGCTACAGCACCAGAATCGGTCGAACGATCATCGCTGGGCATTTGCCCCGTCGAACTGGCGCAACGCCCGCCTTCCTTCAGAACGCGTCCAACTCCAGCTCGCTGGTGCGGATGCCTGCCGAACAATTGGATACAAGCGCGGCCGCGATGGAGTGTTCATTACCGATGATGGGGCTTGGGTCCGAGTACATGGGGTGAACGAGTCCGGCATCGACATCGAGGTCGATGGTCGACGTTCGTTCACTCGGGTCAGCCACGTGCGCGACGTTATGTATGTGCAGACGGCCACCGGCACGGTAACCATCACGGTCGTGCCTCGCTTCGCGGTTCCGGGGCATGACGTGCCCGGCGGCGGGCTCACCGCGCCGATGCCAGGGTCGATTCTTGAGGTGCGGATTTCCCTCGGAGACCACGTCGTTGCTGGCCAAACGTTGTTGATCCTCGAAGCGATGAAGATGGAACACCACATCGCGGCGCCATTCGATGGCAAGGTGACTGACGTGGGCGTAAGCGTTGGCGACCAAGTTGACAACGGTGCTCTACTGCTGACCATCGAACAGCCCGACCCGACCGACTCCGACAGGGGAGGCCAGTAATGAACGTCGCCGAAGGCCATGAGCACCCGGGGAAGTCTCCAATACGCATTGCCAACTGTTCAGGTTTCTATGGCGATCGCGTCGGCGCGGCCCTCGAGATGGTCGAAGGTGGACCTATCGACGTTCTGACTGGCGATTGGCTGGCCGAGCTGACAATGCTCATTCTGGCCAGGACCAAGGCCAAACATCCGGGTGGGGGATACGCGCGCACGTTTGTTACCCAAATGGAGCAGGTGATGGGCCAATGCCTCGATGAGGGCATCAAGGTCGTCTCTAATGCTGGCGGACTCGACCCAGACCACTGCGCTGAGGCGGTGGCCGAGGTGGCCGCCAAGTTGGGCCTGTCGCCGACTATTGCCTTCGTGAACGGCGACAACGTGTTGCCAAGACTTGTCGAGTTGCGGGCGGCCGGCGTCGACCTAATCGACTACGAGACGGGCGATCCGGTTCCCGACATCGACTACATCTCGGCCAACGCATATCTCGGCGGGTGGGGCATCGTCGAAGCTCTCGACCGGGGCGCCGACATCGTGATCACTGGTCGCGCTACCGACGCTGCCATTGTTTGCGGTCCAGCCGCTTGGCACCACGGCTGGAGCCGAGCCGACTTCGATCAGCTGGCCGGCGCGGTGGTGGCTGGCCACGTGATCGAGTGCGGAACCCAGGCGTGTGGCGGCAACTACTCGTTCTTCACCGAACTGCCTGGCATGGACCGCGTCGGCTTTCCGATTGCCGAGATTGCTGCCGATGGGTCGTCAGTCATTACCAAACATGTTGGCACCGGTGGTGCAGTTACCGTTGGCACCGTTACCTCCCAGCTGTTGTACGAGATTGGTAGCCCGGCCTACCTCGGCCCCGACGTGACGTCGCGGTTCGACACCATCGCGCTCAAACAAGTTGGCACCGACAGAGTCCAGATTTCGAACGTCCAAGGCGAGCAACCACCAGCGACGCTGAAGGTGTCGATGAACAGCTGGGCTGGTTTCCGCAGCGACATCAGCGTGGCCCTGACGGGGCTTGACATCGATGCCAAGGCCGAGCTGATCGAGGACATCTTCTGGCGTTACTGCCCGTACGGACCAGACGACTTCGACAGTGTTACAGCTACGACGGTCAGGACCGACCACGCCGATCCCGAAACCAACGAAAGGGCGGTGGCGTTGTGGCGAATAACGGTGAAGGACCGCGACCAAGCCAAGACCAAGTCAGTTGCAACTAGTCAGAACAATATGGCCCTGGCATCGATACCGGGCTTCTTTGGTCTGAAGGGCGGTGGCATCGCTAAGCCGTTTGGTGTGCACACTTCCGGCCTCATTTCTGCCGACCTAGTTCCGCAGTACGTGACTCTCCTAGGTGGCGACAAGACAGTTGTCGACTCGACCATTTCGACGGTCGCCTCCGCTTCGGAGGTGCACGCAGTTGTGCCTGGCATGCCCGCACCCGCTCACGGCACGGCGACTGTGGCACCGCTCGGCGAGATCGTTGGGGCTCGGTCTGGCGATAAGGGCGGCAACGCCAACCTTGGCGTCTTCGCCCGGTCGGCTGAGGTGTATTCGTGGCTTGAGCACAACGTTTCGGTGGAGAAGCTGCGCGAGCTGCTGCCAGAAGCCAGCGAGCTTCGGATCGAACGCTATTTGTTGCCAAATCTCTGGTCAATCAACTTCGTGATTCACGGTTTGTTGCAAGAAGGAGTGGCGGCCTCGACCAGACTTGATGGTCAAGCCAAGAGCCTTGGCGAGTGGTTCAGGGCCAGGCATATGGAGATTCCAGTTGCCCTCCTGTTGGACGATTAGGTGGCTACGACCGGTCTCACCGAACGGGTGCGGTCGGTTCCGCGTCCACCCGCTGTGTTGGAGCGCGACCGTGAGGCGGCGCTCTCGGAGCGACAAAGAGAGCTGCTCGATGTGCTGGTGCTCATATTCGACAAGGGTTTTGTTCACCTGACCATGGCCGACCTTGCTCGTGAGCTCAACTGTTCTCTTCGAACGCTTTATGGTTTAGCACCGAGCCGCAACGAACTTGTTCTACTGGTGGTCGACCGCAACCTTCGCTCGATTGGCCGCAGCGCGAACGACTGCATCGACCCAGCGATGTCGGCTATTGAAGCCGTTCGGGCATACCTTCAGGGTGCGACTGAAGCCGTTAGTGCAACTACCGAAGAGTTCGCCGCCGACATGGTTGTCATCGAGGGTGGGCCTGAGCTTGGCGCTCGACACTCCGAGTACTTGGTGGCGGTCACGCGGGCGATCCTCGATTTCGGTGTCGACAGTGGCGAGATCTGCGACGTCGATACTGCGGCCGCGGCCAGGGTCATGGCTGGTCTCGGCCGGGAGTTCGCCCGCCCAGAAGTGATACCAAAGCTCCGAACCAATCCGAAGAAGGCAGCCGATGCCATGGTTGAGATTGTGCTTGCTGGTCTGACTTCTGCTCCTGCCGGCTGTGCATTTTCAACTCCAACGACGAAAGATCAGGCCCAATCGTGAGCGAGATCGTTACTGCCAGAGTCAAGTCCGGCGTCTGCACTGTCACCTTGGCCGACGAAGAGCGTCGGAATGCCCTGAGCGTCGACTTGGTCGCAGACCTGATGGCAGCCCTTGATGAAGCCGAGGCCGACCCGTCGGTGCGAGTGATAGTGCTAACCAACACCGGGAGCGTGTTCTGCGCTGGGGCCGACCTGACCGAACGCACCGGGCGAGCTAAGGGCTCGGACCCCGCTAAGGCATTTGCGCCCTCTGACCTGTTCGCAAGGTTTGTGCGGTCGCCGAAACCCTACGTGGGTCGCATAGCGGGCCACGCGGTGGCGGGTGGCACCGGGTTGGTCGCGGCGCTCGACATCTCAGTCGTGGTCGACTGGGCCAAAATGGGTTTCACCGAAGTGCGCATTGGGGTCGCCCCAGCCATGATCTCGGTGTTGTGCCTACCGAAGATGCAGGCCGCCGATGCCAGAGCCGCGTTGTTGCGCGGCAATCGATTCCTCGCACCCGAGGCAGCCCGCCTTGGCCTGATCAACGCAGCAGTGCCACAAGCAGACCTCGACCGCGAGGTCGACTCGATCGTTTCTGATCTCGTGGCCGGTGGGCCGAACGCTCTGGCCGCTACTAAACAGCTCCTAGCTCAGGTCCCGAGTATGGATTTGGACGCGGCGTTTGAGTACACGGCAAAGATGTCGGGTGAGTTGTTTAGATCACCTGAGGGTCAAGAAGGAATGGCCGCTTACCTTGAAAAGCGACCAGCTGCTTGGATCCCGACTGATACCTAGCGCCGCGACACGTATCGTTAAATCGCGTTGCCTCTCTGTCGTGAGGGGTGGAACGGTCGACGAAAGAACCAATGCCTCTATTTCACGCTCTTGTACTCGGCATCGTTCAGGGTCTCGCCGAGTTTCTACCGATCTCGTCCAGTGGTCACCTCAAACTTGTTCCGTGGCTGTTTGGCTGGGACGATTTCGGAGGCGATCGAGACCTTGAAAACGCATTCGATGTCTCATTGCACCTTGGCACCACCGTTGGTGCGGTTGCCTACCTGTGGGTCGACGTTCGCAAGTATGTGACCGCGGCATTCTCGCCGCTGTGGACCCGCGACTCGCTGAGCCATGACGGCAAGATCGCATGGTACATAGCGTTGTCAGCAGTTCCGGCGGCTTTCGCCGGCGTTCTGCTGGAAGATGCGCTGTTGGGTGCATCTAACGAGATCTGGCTGATCGCGACGCTCCTCATCTTGTTCGGGCTGATCTTGTTCGTTGCCGACAGATTGCCCGGAGAACGCGAGCAGGACGAGTTCGGTATGCGCGATGCGCTCCTGATGGGTGCGGCCCAAGCGATGGCCCTGCTCCCCGGGGTTTCGCGATCGGGCTCGACCCTCACCGTCGCCCGAGTCCTTGGATTCGACCGAAGTTCGGGTGCTCGGTTGGCGTTTCTAATGGCTCTTCCGGTGATCGCCGGCGCCGGCCTGTATCGAGGAATCAACGTAGCTTCGACCGGAATTCCCGACGAACTTGTCGGTGGGTTCATTGTCGGGATCATCGCTTCGGCGGTAACGGGCTGGTTTGCTGTGTGGGGGACCCTCAAGTTTGTGCGGAGTCGCTCGTTCTCTCCTTTCGTGGTCTACCGAGTTATTGTTGGCCTCGCGGTACTTGGAATCCTGGCCTCGGGTTTCCGGTAGCGGGCGGCCAAACTAGCGAGGCGGTGTTAGCGGCCAACAACGGTGAAGGTTCTCGAAGCTGCCGCCACGGCTATTGCGGCCGCCGCCGATCCGGGCACTGCAATCACGATCCGGCTGTCATCGACCGCGACCACCCGGCCACCATCGACGACGAGCACCGGCGACCCAGTGAACACGTCGACTGAGTAGACATCGACCAAGTCGTCTGGCACAAGCGGTGGACGTTCGTTCCTTGGGATGGCGATGGCGACAGTTCGCAGGTGGGGAGCCAGCGTGGTTGGCGCCGGCTGGACCTGTTCGGCTACGGCTACCTGCGGAGTACGAGCTTGCGATATCGCAGCGATGGCCAAGATCGCAGCGACTGGCAGCCATCGCCGCCATGTGGGTGGCAGGACTTGGCGTCTTGACAGAGGATTCTGCGGCCCGATAGGTGGCGGACCAAACCGAGACTTCGTGGATTCGAACATAGCAATCTCCCTACGCTTGTTGCGATGGGGGAAGTTGCGTGTCGGTGTGTGGCCGAGCTGAGTTTCCGAGGCTAGCTACTCGGTTTAGACGAGGTCGT
Source organism: Actinomycetota bacterium (assembly GCA_013151655.1). Classification (GTDB taxonomy): domain Bacteria; phylum Actinomycetota; class Acidimicrobiia; order Acidimicrobiales; family Poriferisodalaceae; genus JAADHX01. The sequence goes on along the minus strand of JAADHX010000375.1, from coordinate 3,065 downwards.
TTTGGTTGTCGATCCGGACTTTGAGCTGTCGGTCGAAGACTTCTTGTCAGACGAGGACGAATCGGTTTTCTTCGAACTGCTTGAAGAGTCTGACGACTTGGTGCTGGACGACTCAGAGGAGTCCGAAGACTTCGAGTCGGACTTGGCTGAGCCGGAATCTTTCGAGTCTGAGCTCGACGAGTCGCTCTTGGAGTTCGCGCGCGAGTCGTTCTTGTAGAAGCCGCTTCCTTTGAACGAAATGCCCACGCTTCCGAATACCTTGGCGAGGTTGCCTTGGCACTGGGGGCACTCGGTTAGGGCTTCGTCGGTGAACGATTGGTAGTGATCGAACTCGTGGCTGCAATCTTTGCAGCGGTATTCATATGTTGGCATCTGTTTTACCTGGGAGGCGATTGGGCGCACGATTGTAGCGATGAGGCGTGGCTGTTGTGCCATCCACTGCTGAGCGTGCTTTCAGTGGCATGGTCACCTTTATGAGTTCTACCGCAATCGTTACCGAGTTGGCATCGCGATATGACCTAGATCGGCCGACCGCCGAAATTTTGGCGGCGCACAATTTCGATCCGGAACAGTTCGACGAACTGCGGGGTCGGTTGGCCGCCAACGGTGCCGATCCGACACGTAATCACGTGACCGGGGCCTTGGAGGTTCCGGCGGACAACGATCTTGTTACGTTCCCTGCCTCTGGCTCCAACCGCTACGTCGAACTGACCAAGCTCGGCGAGACCGCGATCGGTGCCGGCCAGGTTGGTGTGGTCCTGCTCGCGGGTGGAATGGCAACCCGCTTTGGTGGGGGCGTGAAGGCGCTCGCCGAGGTTCTGCCCGGCTTGCGGTTCGTCGATGTCAAGATCGCTGATCTACAGAACTTGGGGGAGCGGCTCGACGTTCGGATCCCGATGGTGTTGATGTCTAGCTACCTTTCGGACGGCGTCCTTGCCGATGTCGCAGAGCAGCTGTCGACTGATCGGGTGGCTGTTGAGACTGCTCCTCAGAACGTGGCGATGCGAGTGACGCCGAGCGGCGATCTGTTTCACGCGGAGAGTGGTTCGGTGTCGGTCTATTCGCCCGGTCATGGCGACCTCGGCGATGCCATCAGGAACTCTGGGTTTCTCGACCGCTTCCTGTCAGCGGGAGGCAAGTACCTGTTCGTGACAAACGTCGACAACTCAGCGGCCACTCTCGACCCAGCCATGGTTGGGTTGCACCTCGATTCTGGCCGTCCTCTGACGTGTGAGGTGGTGTCTTCTGACGCGCCGGGCGGGGCCCCGTACATTCTCGACGGTCACCTTCAGATTCTTGAGGCGTTCCGCGTTCCACCCGATTCTGGTTTGACGAGTGTTCCGGTTGTGAACACCAACTCTCTTACGGTCGACGCCGAGCAACTGACCAACGCGCACCCGCTTACCTGGTTTGAGGTTTCAAAGAGCGTCGATGGGGTGCCAGTGATGCAGTTCGAGCGCCTGGTCGGCGAGTTGTCGGCGTTTATGGACACGACGATGACGCTGGTTGTGAGCGGAGGGGTCGATGGTCGCTTCCAACCAGTCAAAGATCCGACCGAGCTCGCGGACCGTCAATCGATGATTCGCGAGATCCTCGAGTATCGCGGCCTGCTGTAGCGACCGACTCCGGCGGTAGCTTCACTGCCATGATCTCCCTTGAAGAGGCCAGAGAGTTTGTGTTGTCGGTCGCGTCTAGGCGCGAGCCGACCATCGTTCCCGTAGCCGAGGCTCTTGGGCTTGTCCTCGCATCTGACATTGTCAGCGGTGTGTCAATCCCGCCTTTTGCCAATACAGCCATGGACGGGTTTGCGGTACGGGCCAGCGATGTGGTCGACGCTCCGGTCTCGCTGCACATCGCCGGGACAATCGCGGCCGGACAGGCCCCTTCGCACGTTCTTCAGCCTGGCGAAGCGATGCGCATCATGACGGGTGCAGTTGTGCCCGAAGGTGCTGACGCCATCGTGATGGTCGAGTTGACCAGTGTCGATGACGATAAGGCCGACACAGTTCTGGTCAGTGCACCTGTTCCTGTGGGCAACCACATTCGTGGCATTGGCGACGACGTGACCCCTGGCGATCTTCTGTTCAGTGCCGGCGATGTTTTGGGTGCTGGCCATCTGGGCGTATTGTGCTCGCTCGGGCTGACTGAGGTGAGTGTCTTTCGGCGCCTGCGGATTGGCGTCATCAGCACCGGCGACGAACTTGTCGACGATGGGAGTCCGCTCGGGGCGGGCCAGATCCGCGATTCCAATCGACGGACGGTCTTGTCGTTGGTTACGAGCGCTGGGGCCGACGCAGTCGATCTCGGGTTAGTTCGCGACGATCATCGAAGCCGCCATGCGCGCCGGAGTGGCTTCGTGCGATGCGGTCATGACAACCGGTGGCGTATCAATGGGCGACTTCGACTACGTAAAATCCGTGCTGAAGCGCCTCGGCGATATGCGTTGGATGCAGATCGCGATTAAGCCAGCCAAACCATTCGCTTTCGGAACCGTCGACGGTGTTCCGGTGTTCGGCTTTCCTGGCAACCCTGTGTCGTGCATGGTTTCGTTCGAGCTCTTTGGACGTCCGGCGATTCGTCAGATGATGGGCCACCCGACTCCGATCATCGGAACAGAAACGGCCATCGCCGACAGTCCGTTAGGGCGCGGCCCCGACGGCAAAACTCACTTCGTACGGGTCGCGGGCGAGCGCGATCGCAAGGGTCAGATGCATGTGCGGTCTTCGGGCGGCCAGGGTTCCCACATGTTGTGGGCGATGTCGCAGGCGACGGCATTGGCCGTGGTCCCAGACGGCGATGGCATCGAAGCAGGCGGCGACGTCGAAGTGATTGTGCTCGGTTAGTCAGGGAAATCTAAGTTCTAGTGGATAGATCCGAGGCCCTGACTCGTCAGATATTGATGTGAGGAACCAGCACACCAATCGGCCGCTCCGGCCGAGCCCGGCTGACTTCGCGTGTCAACTGCGCGACTGCCATTCAGGAATGCGCCGGCTAGCGGTTCGAATCGTCAGCCACGATGCCGACGATGTTCTCCAGGCTGCGTACGTAAAGGCCTATCGGGCGTA
>JAADHX010000415.1 GCA_013151655.1 Actinomycetota bacterium | reverse complement strand
CGATTCCGAGTAGCTCAAATATTTGACTCTGAATGTCGGCGCGGTGGATTCGGACCGAGCCAGAACCAAGCTCCCAGCCGTTGAGCACGAGGTCGTAGGCTTGGGATCGCACGTTGAGAAGTTCTTCGCCGCCGTCTCCCCCGCCGCTGATGAGGTGCATGTCGTCTTCGTGGGGCATCGTAAACGGGTGATGGGTCGAAACGGGGGTGCCGTCATCGTCGATCGATTCGAACAGCGGGAAGTCGATGACCCACAAGAAGTTGAGGCCGCCTTCGGTGACTGGCGGACGACCTAGCTCGAGCCGGAGCAAACCAAGAACATGGGTGGTTTTGGCCCACTTGTCGGCCACTAGGAAACACACGTCGCCCTCCACGGCACCGAGACGATCAAGCACCCCGGCAATCTCGGCTTCGCTCATGAACTTCGCGACCGGCGACGAGACCTCGCCGTTGGCGCCAACCTTCATCCATACGAGACCCTTGGCACCCCACCTTTTGGCGGCGTCGGTGAGGCCATCGAGTTTGTTGCGGCTTAGTTGGTCGGCAGCACCTTTGGCACAGATGCCCTTGATGCTTGGGGCCATGAAAGCGTTGAAGCCGGTGTCGGCGAAAAGGTCGGTTAGCTCGGCGAGGTACATCTCGAAGCGGACGTCGGGTTTGTCCGAGCCGTATTGGTTCATGGCGTCGTGCCATGTCATCTCTGGGAACTCGGTCGGCCGAGTTCCGGTGATGGCCTCGGTGGCCGCTGCTACGGCGTTGGAGATAGTCGCACGCACTTCTGGGCCGTCGGAAAAGCTCATCTCCATGTCGAGTTGCATGAACTCGAACTGCCGGTCGGCGCGAAGGTCTTCGTCGCGCATACAGCGGGCAATTTGGTAGTACCGATCGATGCCGCCAACCATGCAAAGCTGCTTGAACAGCTGGGGGCTCTGTGGCAGCGCGTAGAACGTGCCAGGCCTCAGTCGGCTCGGTACTACGAAGTCGCGGGCGCCCTCTGGCGTGGAGGCAATGAGCATTGGGGTTTCGACTTCGAGAAAACCCTGCTCTTCCATCGATGTACGAATCGCACTGTTGACTTTGGCTCTGGTTCGCAGGTTTTTCTGCATCCTGGTGCTTCGCAGGTCGAGGTAGCGGTGGCGAATGCGGATGGTCTCGTCGACTTCTTGGCGACCATCGACTTGGAACGGTGGTGGTTCGGCGGCCGACAACACCTCGACCGAAGCATCGCCGAGCTCGATGGCACCGGTGGCCATCGAGGAGTTGACGGTTTCGTCTGGCCTAGCCCGGACCGTGGCCGTGATCGCCAACACGTACTCAGAGCGAATGTCGTGGGCATGGTCGACGACGCACTGGACTATTCCGGTGTGGTCGCGGAGGTCGACGAAGGCCAGGTGTTCGCCGTGTTCGCGCCTCTTCGACACCCAGCCGCACACGGTGACAGTTCGCCCGATGTCGTCGACACCAAGCTGGCCGCAGTAGTCGGTTCGCATACTCATTGACAGTTCCTCTAGTGGTTTCAATCGTCGGCGTGAGCGGCTAGCAGTCGTAGCAACTCGGTTCCGATGTCGGTTCGCGGTATTGACCTTTGCGGGTCAGCTGACCCGCGCATGTTTCTTAGGGTGACGGAGCCAGCCGCGGCCTCGTCTTGGCCAACTATTACGGCCCAGTGGGCACCAGACCGATCGGCTGCTTTCATCTGGGCCTTCATGGACCTTTGATCGAAGGCCCGATCGGCGCTGACGCCGAGGTCGCGCAGCTCAAAGGTGAGGTCGCGGGCATTTTCACCACCAGTGACATCGACAACGAAGGCAACCGGCGACGCGTCGGGTGCAACGAAAGTTTGCTCGGCATCACAGGCGAGCAGGATCCGTTCGATGCCCATCGCAAACCCAACGCCAGGAGTTTCGGGTCCGCCCAGCGCCTTGACGAGCCCGTTGTATCGACCGCCCCCACCTAGAGCATCTTGGGCCGTAACGAGGGCCTGCGACTGAAACTCGAAAAGGGTGTGGCTGTAGTAGTCGAGGCCTCTGACCAGTCGAGGTTCGACCGTGTAGCTGATGGCTAGTGAGTCGAGGCCGGCTTTGACTCGACCGAAGTGTTCGGTGGCAGCATCGGTGAGGAAGTCGGCGACTTGGGGCGCACGAGCTGTGACCTCGCGGGTGGCGTCGCGTTTTGAGTCGAGCACGCGGAGCGGGTGCGCGTCGACCTTTTGGCGATCGGCCGGGTCGACGTTGTCGAGGTTGTCGCGAAGAAACTGTTGCAACGCTTCGGCGAAACGTTGCCTGCTCTCGGCATCGCCCATTGAGTTGATAACGAGCAGGTTTTGGCGCAGTCCTGCGCCCGCTAGGACTCTGGCCGCGAGGGCGATGACTTCGACATCGACATCGGGGTCGTCTGACCCCAGAATTTCGGCACCGACCTGATGGAACTGACGAAGCCGACCAGCCTGGGGAGCCTCATATCGAAAGAACGGGCCTGAGTACCAGACCTTCCACGGTGTAGTGGGACGATGTTGGGCAAAGGCCCGGCAAACCGAAGCGGTCTTCTCCGGGCGCAGCGCCATCTGCCTGTCGCCCTTGTCGAGAAAGTCGTACATCTCTTTGGTTACAACGTCGGTGCCTTCACCAAGACGTCTGAACACGCCTAGATGTTCAAATATCGGAGTTTCGATCATGCCAAAGTTGGCGAGGTTGGCCTCTCTGGCAAAGAGCTCTTGAAACGCGTTCCAACGGCCCGCCGCCTGTGGTAGCAGGTCGTGGGTTCCGATGGGGGTCTGAAATCGCTGAACCTTGGTCGCCATAACGTCGCCAATGGTACGCCTCAAGCTGGTATCAACGGCGCCGATTTTACTGATCAACGGTAAATCTAGCGAACCCGCCCCGTTTTGGTCGAGCGCCCGTCAGGCAGACAGGACGGGGGCCCCTGGCAACGCCCGGACTGCTTCAAACACCGACGGGATGCTTCGCACCGACCGCAACAACGTGTCGAGGTGTGATGGGTCGACAAGTTCGAACTCGAACGTCATAGCAGTGACGTGGTCCGAACCCGTTGTGGTCGTACAGCCGCGAATGTTCACATGGTGATCGGACAAAGCTCGTGACACGTCCTCGAGCAGTCGGCTTCGGTCGAGGGCCCTCACCTCGATCGACATGATGAACGATCCGTCGAAGGCATCGTCCCACTCGACGTCGACTAGCCGTCCGCCTTGGGCGTCGGCCAAACCAACGGCGTTGGCGCAATCGGATCGATGAACCGAAACGCCACGGCCTCGGGTAACGAAGCCCATGATCTCGTCGCCAGGCACCGGGTTGCAGCACCGAGCTACACGAACCATCACGTCGTCGAGACCTTCGACGTGCACACCAACGTCGCGTCTCTTTCGAGAAGTTCGGTTCTGGATGGCCGGGACCGGCAGTTGTTCTTCTTTGGTACCGCCCCGCAGCTCGCGGTCGAGCCTTTGCGCAACTGACCGGGGCGAAAGGTGGTTCTCGCCAATCGCGAGCAGCATCGCTTCGAGGTCGCCGTAGCCGAGCGTTTCGATCAGTGAAACCATGGCCTCGCCGTTCAGGGAGCCCTTCACCGGAAGACCAGCGCGTCTCACCGCGTCTTCGAGTTCGTCGCGGCCCGATTCGATGGCGTCGTCGCGACGTTCCTTGGCAAACCATTGTCGAATCTTGTTCCTGGCTCGCGGGGTGACGGCCATCTGCAACCAGTCGAGAGATGGGCCGGCGGTTTTGAGTTTCGACGTAAAGATCTCAACCGAGTCGCCAGACTCAAGCTCGCGGTTGAGCGGCACCAGACGGCCGTTGAGCTTGACCCCAATCGTGGCCTGGCCAATGTCGGTGTGGATGGCGTAGGCGAAGTCAATCGAGGTAGCACCGATGGGCATCGTGACAACATCGCCCTTGGGGGTAAATACGTACACCTCGTCGTGTTCGAGGTCGCCGCGGAGGCTCTCCATGAATTCGTCTGGGTCTGAGGTCTCCTTCTCCCAATCCACGAGGCGATCGAGCCAAGGCACCTCTGCTTCGCCTGATTCACCTTTGTAGCGCCAATGCGCGGCAACTCCGAATTCGGCTCGGTGATGCTGCTCTGAGGTGCGAATCTGAACCTCGAGCGCTGTGCCACCAGGCCCCACGACAGTGGTGTGGAGCGACTGGTAGAGGTTGAACTTTGGCATCGCAATGTAGTCTTTGAAGCGCCCCTGAACCGGGTGCCAGGTGCCGTGAACTAGCCCAAGCACGGCATAACAGTCACGAATCGAATCGACCACAACCCTTATGGCTACAAGGTCGAAAATCTCGTCGAACCCGCGGCCTTTGACCACCATCTTTTCATAGATCGACCACAGATGTTTGCTGCGACCGATGACCTCGGCCTCAATGCCCATAACCGAAAGCTGACGTTGTACCTCGGTGACAACGTCGTCGATGTACTGATCCTGAGCCGGTGTTGCCGTCGCAACCAACTGATCGACCTCGGCGTAACGTTTCGGGTACAGGGCCGCGAACGCCAAGTCTTCGAGGCGTTGCCTCATTCCCTCCATGCCGAGGCGATGAGCCAGCGGCGCATAGATATCGAGCGTTTCGCGGGCCTTTCTAGCCTGCTTTTCTGGGCTAAGAGCAGCGATGGTCGAGATGTTGTGAAGACGATCGGCCAGCTTGATGATTAGCACTCTGAGGTCGCGGGCCATCGCCACCAGCATTTTTCGCATGGTGGCTGCTTGGGCGGCCTCTTTGGTGTCGAAGGTGATCTGATCGAGTTTGGTGACACCGTCGACCAGGTGAGCGACCTCTTCGCCAAAGGCTGCGGCCACGTCGGGAAGACTCAAGCCCGTATCTTCGACCGCGTCGTGCAGCAGAGCGGCGGCGATAGTCACTTCGTCGAGACCGAGTTCGGCAACCACCATCGCCACCGACAACGGGTGGAAGATGTAGGCCTCGCCCGACTTGCGGCGCTGATCGCCGTGAGCTGCCGCCGCGGTGGCGTAAGCGCGACGAATGAGTTCGGTGTCGTGTTCTGGCCAGCGTTGTAGGAACAGCTCGAGCAGAGGTACAAGCTGGTCGATCGGCGCTGCGTCGCGCCGCCAAGGAAGAACCCTGGTCGCGGTCATCGTCTTAACGTACTCGACCCTTCTTGCGAGGCCGCGGAGCCTGACTGCGGGTGTAACGAGACGCCATGAGCGACTGGCGGGCCTCGGCGATTGATCCGGCCGCGTCGCCACGGGCCGCAAAGTCGTCTCGGCGAGCCCACTCGGGTTCGCGGTTCTTCATCCAAACCAGCACGGGGGCGGCAATAAAGATCGAGCTGTACGTACCGAAGAAGATGCCGACCAGCAGCGCCACCGCGAACTCTTGCAGGGCGACCGCGCCGAGCAGGAACGAACCGATAAACAACATCGACAGCACCGGTAAAGCCGACGTGATCGTCGTGTTGATCGAGCGCATGATCACCTGGTTCATCGACACGTTCGTGAGCGCGTTGTAGGTGGTGCGAGTCTTCTCCGCGGCTTTCGTGTTCTCTCTGACCCGGTCGAAAACGACCAGGGTGTCATACAACGAGTAACCCATGATCGTGAGGAACGCGATGACCGTTGCCGGCGTGACGTCGAGCTGGAACAGTGCGTAGAACCCAACCGACAAGATTATGTCGTGAGCCACAGCTACCAGCGCCGCGATCGCCATCTTCCATTCGAAGCGCAGCGCTATATAGAGGGCAATGATGATAAAGAACCAGATAAGGGCGTTTCGGGCTTCGCCGGTGACACGTTCGCCCCACGATGGTCCGACCTCGGTGAGGCTCAAGTCGTTGACCGACACACCGGCGACAGCGGCAAGGGCTTGCGACATCCCTTGCTGGGCATCGAGGTCGGTCGATTCGGCCCGAACGCGAAAGATATCGGTAGAACCAGTGACGGTCTGAATGCGAGCATCCTGTCCGAACTCCGACAGTACGCCTCTGATGTCGTCTTCGGTAAGGCTCTCCGACGCCGGAATCTCCCAGACAACCCCGCCCTCGAACTCGATGCCGAGGTTGAGACCGCGCGCCAGCAAGGCGATAAACCCGATAGCTATGAGAGCTGCGGAGGCCAGAATGACCTTGCGTGACAGCGCTACGAAGTCAACTTGGCCTTCGCCGCGGTAGAAAGTCCTGAGCACGTTCATGCCGGTACCTCCGCATCGGCACCGGGTATGTGGGTGATGCCTAGCCGTTCTGGGTTCTTAGCAGCAAACTTTCGAGTCACCAGGACCACCATTGGCCTCATAAAGACATACGAGACAAGCATGTCGATGACAGTTGCTATGCCAAGGAACAGAGCAAAACCCTTGACTGCTCCGACGGTGAGGCTGAACAGAATCACCGCGCCGATCAGAGAAGCGAAGTCGGCCTTAACAATGGTTGAGAACGCCCCACTGAAGCTTCCGTCGGCCGCGGATCTGACCGCGCGCCCTCTACGGACTTCTTCTTTTATACGTTCGTAATACACAATGTTGGAGTCGACGGCCACACCGATCGACAAGATGATTCCGACGGTGCCCGACAAGCTAAGAGCCAGGCCGCGGGTCTCGCCCAACCACGCGATCAGGAACCACAAGATCGCGGTGGACACCATGAGGCTGAGGATCGCTACAACGCCGAGCAACCGGTAGTAGGCGACCATGAACACAGCCACAAGTAACAGCCCGATAACGCCGGCGACTAAGCCAGCCCGGAGAGCATCGTCGCCAAGGGTGGCCGACACTTGTTGCACCGTCTGGGCCTCAAGTTCGACTGGCAGAGCACCAAACCGAAGCACCAAGGCGAGGTCTTCGGCATCGTCTTGAGTGAAGGTTCCGGTAATGGCCGCGGTCCCAGCAAAATCGGTGGCCTGAATGGTTGGCGCTGATTCGACTTTGCCGTCGAGCACGATGCCGAGCTGTTGCCCGAAGTTGCGTTGGGCGATCTCGTTGAAAACATCGCTGCCTTCGTTGGTGAAGTTGGCGCTCACCGACCACTCGGTGCCGGTGAATGTTGCATTGGCGCCCGAAACGATCGTTCCCGTGGCTTCGGTCGGTCCAAGCAGAAATAGTTGAAGGCCGTCAGCCGACGGCAACAACACAACATCCTCGGCAATATCGGCCTCTGCCGGGGTGATGACCTCGTCGAGTGTCGGAGCCGACGACTCATCGAACTCTGTTGTTGTAGTCGTCCCCGGAGTAGTTGTCTCTGGCGTAGTTGTCTCTGGCGTAGTTGTCTCTGGCGTGCTTGTGGTGGTGTCGTCGCCAGTGGTTGTTGTCTCTGTGGCTCCGCCATCGGTGGTGGTCGTCGTCGAGTCGGTGGTCTCTGGCGTGGTCGAGCCAGTTGTAGTAGTCGAACCAGTGGTGTCCGGCGTAGCCGCTGTCGTAGCCGGAACTGCCGTGGTCGGCACCGTGGTTTCGGCCGTTGCACCATCATCGGCGCCAGCCCCTGCTCCCGTGTCGAGGTTTAGTCCCTGCGCGGTGGCCAGCGCGTTCGCCATGATGAGTCTGGCCTGGCCGTCGGTGGCATCCAACGGGCCGAACAAAACGGGCCTGAACCTAAGCTCGGCGGTCTGGCCCACTAGGGCCAACGCTCGCTGAGCGTCGTCGACGCCAGGAAGTTCGACAACAATGGTCTCGCCCTGGCGGGTGATGTCGGGTTCGGCGACACCCAAGGCGTCGACGCGTTGGCGGATAATTTCGACCGCTTGGTCGAGGCTTTCTTCGTCGGTTTCCTCGGTCGGTTCGTAGGTGACCGCGATGCCGCCTTGCAGGTCAAGACCCAGTAGTGGGGTCCATCCGACAATAGCTGCACCGATGACCGCCACAGCTGTAAGCACAACTGTGGAGACGAGGCTGACGATGTAAGAACGAGGCAACGTTGCTGCTCCAGTGAGACTTCAAGACATAGTGCGGGCTAAGGCCCACCCACGAAGGATGGCGCACCCGAGCAGAGATCGGGTGTCATTGGGCGGCTAACCGTGTTGGGCCGCCGATGACGAGGTGGTCGACAGGGTCAGCTTTCGTCCGGTTTGTCGGCCGATTCGCCCACGATTTCAGCGTCATCGATCGAGTCGATCACAAGATCACCGATGGGATTGTCGACAGGCCCCTCATCGAGGTAGGTTCCGTCGTCGAACTGACCGTCCCACGATTCGCGAATCTCGGCGATGGATCGACGCCTAAAAACAACCTCAATAGTGTCGTTCAGAGCGAGCAGAACCTCGTCGGGGCCAAGTCCGTTGGCGCTGTCTTGTGGATCGTGGACATCCATGATCGTGCCCACAAAACCGCCAGCGGTGACTATCTCGTCGCCGATGCCGGCGCTCGTGACCACCGCCATCTGTGCCTTCTGTTTGCGCTGTTGTGGTCGAATTATCAGCAGCCACATTGCCAAAAATGCAAACGGAAGTATCAGTAAGGACATGGAGCGAAAGGCTAGTGCCTATCGGCACCACTGAAACAGTGTTAGGTCCAGTACTGCGCCACTTCGGCCCTGACCTCGCTAAGGGTGCCGTTTTCGATGGCGGTGCGCGTGCGGTTCACAAGGTCGAGCAGATACCAAAGGTTGTGCAGGGTTAGTACCCGGCCAGCCGTTGGTTCCTTCACCTTAAGAAGGTGCCTTAGGTATCCGGCCGAGAATCGGTTCGAGAATGGGTTGCGCGGGTCGAGCGGTTCGAGGTCGTGCTCGAACTGGGCTCGTCGTAGGTTGACCTTGCCGTTGCTGTTGAGAACTGTTCCGTGACGAGCAAGCCTCGTCGGTAAGACGCAATCGAACTGATCGACACCGAGCGCGATGGCTTCGACAACGCTGATCGGGTCGCCGACTCCCATCAGGTAACGGGGCTTGTCGACCGGCAACTCCGAAAGTGCGGCCTCCAATGCCGGCAGCATCTCCGAGCGTGGTTCGCCGACACTCAATCCGCCGATGCCATATCCGGCAAAATCGAGGCTGGATATCGCGGCCGCGCTCTCAACCCTGAGATCGGGATCGACCCCACCCTGAACAATTCCGAACTGAGCCTGGTCTGGTCGGGAGTGAGCAGCCTTAGCCAACCCAGCCCACCGATGGGTTGTTTCCATAGCCGCCCTGACCTCTGTTTTGGTGGCTGGCAGAGCAGCGCAGATGTCGAGCACCATGGCAATGTCGGCACCAAGTTGTTCCTGAATGTGTGTGGCCGACTCCGGTGTCAGTCGTGTCTTGGTGCCGTCGTATATCGATTTGAAGGTGACCCCATCGTCGTCGATCTTGGGGCTTAACGACATCACCTGAAACCCACCGCTGTCGGTAAGGGTGTGACCGTCCCAGCTGGTGAACTTGTGTAGTCCGCCAAGGTGCTCAACAACGTCGGCCCCAGGGCGCAGCATCAGGTGATAGGTATTTCCGAGAATTATCTCGGCTCCCAACTGCTCGTAGTCGCGTGCATCGAGATGCACTACCGCGCCCCTTGTTCCGACCGGCATGAAGATGGGCGTCTCGTAGGTGCCTCGGCTGGTGTGGACCCGGCCACGACGGGCCTGACCATCAGTGGCGACGAGTTCGTATCTGAGGTTCATGCTGAACCCTTGAGGCTAAGGCGGTTGAGCAGCATGGCATCGCCAAAGCTGAGGAAGCGATAGTCGCTCGCGAGGGCCGCGACGTAGATGTCTCGCCACCTTGGTCCCACAAAGGCGTCGATCATCACCAGCAGCGTCGACTTAGGCATGTGGAAGTTGGTGAGCAGCAGATCGACGATCTTCCACTCGTAGCCCCGCTGAATAAAAATGTCGGTGCGGCCAGACAACTCCCCAGTGGTTGCTGCCGATTCGAGCGCTCGGGTGGTCGTGGTTCCAACTGCTACGACACGTCGAGCACTTGTGCATGCGTCCATGGTCTGTTGGGACACGGTGTACTGCTCCGAGTGCATCACATGGTCATCAAGGTTGTCGACGATGACGGGCCGAAACGTGTCGAGCCCTACCACCAAGTCGATGTGGTGAACCTCTGCTCCCTTGGCCGCGATGGCCGCCAGAAGATCAGTGGTCAGGTGAAGCCCGGCCGTCGGCGCCGCCACCGATCCAGGCCGATTCGCGAACACTGTCTGATACCGCTCGGCGTCTTGTAGTTGTGTTTCGATATATGGAGGCAAAGGTGTCTCGCCCACTCCCGCGTCGGCCGCGTCGGCGAGTTCGCGGCCGGCCAAATCGACCTCGACCCGATTTCGCCCCGCTGACAACCGGGGCCCGATCACCACCCGCAGCGCGTCGTTTGGCCCGCCCGTAAGCACCGTGCCCGGTTTGAGCCGCCGCGCCGGTCGAATCAGAGCCTGCCAAGACCCATCGCCGATCGGCTCAAGAAGGAACACCTCGGCCGACCCGCCCGTGGACTTGTTCAGCCTCAGCCTCGCCGCGATTACACGGGTTTCGTTGACCACCATCACATCGCCTGGCTGTAGTTCGTTGACCAGATCGGAGACCAGACCATGCGTCGGTTCGGTAGCCGGGCCGCGATCGCAGCCGGGCCGAATCGCGCGGCTCCAGCGGGCTCTGGGCAATCGCCCCAGATGGCAGGTCGTAGTCGAACTCCGATATGAGCACAGTCGGCGAGACTAACGTGACCGAGATCGATAGTTCGCCTGATTGATCACCAACCTGATTCTCACGGATCCTCAGATTGCCGGCCACTCAGCGAAGTAGTGCTCTTTCATTCGGCACAGACCGTGGTTTTGACGCAACCGCCGTCGCGTGGAACCCACTTTGAGCGATCGACAACCGCTCCCAGCACTGACGGTCGAGGCGCTGCTGATCAAGACACTTCGGCCCGGGTTCGAGCACTGGTCGCGAAACACCCTTGACACTGGACCTTGACACTGGACCTTGACACTGG
>JAADHX010000171.1 GCA_013151655.1 Actinomycetota bacterium | reverse complement strand
CGTCACGGTTGACAACGAGCATCGTCAGGCGTTCGAGCGGCATTGCCGCGTAGCCAGTGAGGTACGGCAAATCGTGGCCGACCGACAACAAGATCGTGTCGATATCACGTTCTGCCATTACGGCGCGGACACGGCCGAGCCGCTCGACAAAAATCGAGGTATCCGAACTGGTTTGCTGGTCACTCACCCGGTCAGTCTCGCATCCAAGCTCGCACGCCCAGCCTCCGCGAACGTTTGTAAGTGAGTTTCCGGTCATATACGCCGAAAATTCACATACAAACGACTCTCACACACCCTGAAACCGACCCCCATCGCAGCGACGAACCATCCATTCCCGACTAGCCGACTTGATCGATCGCTTGCAGAACTGAACCTCGGAGCGCGCCGGACGGTCAGCCGCCGATCATGTCACGCCAATCAGGTACGTCAGGGGCATTTGGCTCCCACGATCGGATCAGCGTTACGAGAGCCTTGATCTGCTGCGAAGTGAGCTGACCACCGAAGTCCTGCGAGTAGGCACTCATCTGACTACCAGGTATACCCACGGCGATCAGTGTTGCGGTTTGTTCATCGCTCGCCGTTTGCAGAAACTGTTCCGAATTGAGAGCCGGAGCGGTCCCTCCCTCACCGGCAAGCCCGTGGCAGGACGCGCAGCTGAGCTGCCAAATGGACTCGCCCTCCTGGGCGAGCGAAGCCGACTGTGCCTGGCGGGCTCCATCGCGCGACGACGGCTCGTAAGACCGGTACAGCGGAAACATTGCCACTATTCCAACTAGCAATACGACGCCGATGAGCATCCAACTGTTGGTAGAGCGATCGAGTTTGTCGTCTGTCGAGTATTCGTACGGCATCAGTGCGTTCCTTGCGCACAGCCCGGGCCCTTGGGCGGCTCATCGACCGTAACGGTTCCCGGAGAGGGGCCTTCGATGACCACGCCCGTGTCGATGTAGAGCAGGCCATCTTCGCCGACCTCAACCGGGTATTCGTCCAGTCCACGAGGCGAGGGGCCGGACATGAGATCGCCAACTCGGTTGTAGATGGAACCATGACACGGACACTCGAAATAGCCAGATGAGTCGCAGAAGGAGACCTTGCACCCCAGATGGGTGCACTTCCATGACAGCGCTCGAATATCGCCGTTCACCTCGGTTACGTACGAACGTGCGGCTGATACCTGGATTACGCCGGTGTCATTGACCGTTTCTGGGGGAAACGCCCGGATCTTGCCCCCGAATCCCTTGGCTGCGCCAGGGCGAAGGATATCCCAGGAAGTCCAAATACCAGTCGCGGCTACGAGGCCGAGCCCCGCAAGCCACAGACTTGAAAGTAGTTCTCGCCGTTTCATGAGACTCATAATTCACCATGCCATTCTTGCCAGGGCCATACCCAGCCCCAGTTGGGACCGCGGAACATAAAGCCGATAATTGTGAGCGCTACCCAGATCACGATGAACACCGTGAATGTCGTCACCGCCACCTTTCTGTGGCGAGGTCTGATGAATTTGCTGTTGTCGATGTATGGCAGTGCCACTAAGCCCAAGATGATCGCTCCCGGTATGAGCACACCCGCCACCAGTGGAGGGAACAACGCCAGCAACTCTTGCAGCGCGGCGAAGTACCAGGGGGCCTTTTCAGGGTTCGGAGTGACCTGTGGGTTAGCGACATCGCGGAGCGGGGCATCGAAGAACACCGAGATCATCATCACCACCAAGGCAGTGGCCATCGCCACGACCGCGTGTCGCACTAGTAGGTGGGGCCACACCATCACGGTGTCATCGCTGGTGATCACCTTTCGTTCACCCGACGATGGTTTGCCCGGCACGACACCCAGCACCCGCTTACCGTCCGTAGCGTCAGGCTTCGCACTCAGTTCGACAGGTGTAGTGGTCTCGATCTTCTCGTCACTCATCGGCGTCCACAGCTTCCTGATCGAACATCGCATCCTTGCGCCATCTCCAGAGGTGGATCATGAGCACGAATACAATCGCTGCCGGCAGAACCGCGACGTGGAGCACGTAGAAGCGCAGCAGCGTCGACGAGTCGACTATGGGACCTCCGAGCAAGACCTCCTTGACCTGGTCGCCGATGATCGGAACGTATCCAGCCATCTCGCTACCCACCGTGACGGCCCAGAATGCGAGCTGATCCCACGGGAGCAGGTAGCCGGTGAACGACAGCAACAGCGTCAGGATCAGCAAGACGACGCCGATCACCCAATTGAACTGACGAGGTGCCTTGTAGCCGCCGCGGAAGAACACCCGACCCATGTGTGCGGCCACCGCAAGCACCATCAGGTGAGCCGACCAACGGTGCACGTTGCGCACGTACTGTCCGAAAGGAACATCGGTTTGGATCGTCTGGATGTCAGCGTAAGCATTTGCCGGAGACGGCACATAGAAGAACATCAGATAGAGACCTGAGAGGATCAGACTCCCGAGTAGCACCGTGGAAATCACGCCGAGGTACCACGAATAACGAAAACCCAGCTCCTTCTTGCGGATCTTGACGGGGTAGATGTGCAGCAAGAAACTCGCCCAGTGGCCGGCCGCTCGATCGCGCGGCGTGATGCGTCGGGGTGATCGGATGATCGACTTTCCGACAGTTGTGTTGCGGACACGGTCGATGAGACCCTCGTCGGGCACTCCCGCGCGATCATCGACGCTCTTCTGGTTGTTCTCATCAAGGCTCATACAGGTACGCCAACGCCTTTCCATATACCCATCGACAACGCGTCGGGCGGGCAACGATCGATACAGAGGGCGCAGCGGATACAACGCTCCTCGTCAAGTAACAGTGCGGTGCTACCCGGAGCACCCGTTTCGAGGTCTTCGTATGGCACGAGCGAGATCACGTCGACCGGGCACACATCGGCGCAGAGGGCGCACAACACGCACTTGTCGACATCGAGAATGATGTTGGCAAAGCAGCGAAGGCATCGCGACGCTTCGCACCGTGCCTGCTGTTCGGTGAAGCCAAGTTCCACTTCGGCGAGACCGATTCGACGACCGGTGTCGAGAGTCGGAACATCAACCCGATTCAACTGATCGTAGGAGTCATCGAGACGATGGAACTGGGCGAGCTTCACGAACGTCGCCTGCTCCGCATCTTCGTCATATCCGCCGAACCAGCGGTGGATATCGGCCGCCGAGCGGCGACCATCCGCGATCGCGTCAATAAGTGTGCGGGGGCCTTTCGCCGCGTCGCCTCCCGACCAAATGCCATCGATCGAGGTACGGCCGGTGTCGTTATCGATCTGGATGGTGCGACGAGGGCTGACCTCGGGACCGGCTGGCCCCAACGCCTCCAGATCAATCGCCTGGCCAATCGCGAGAATGATCGTGTCGGCATCGGAAACCGTGATGTCAGACTCGTCGAAGTCGGGGGCGAAACGTCCATCGACATCGAACACCGATTTCACTCCGACCGTCTCGATTCCCGAAACCCGTCCTTCACTATCAACGAGAATGCGACGTGGACCGCGCCTGGGAACAAACGAGATGCCCTCGTGTTGAGCCTCTTCCACCTCAAACTCGTGAGCGGGCATCTCCTCGGCTGACTCGAGCGACATGACGGTGACCTCTCGGGCCCCGGCACGAGCCGCGGAGCGAGCCACATCGATGGCTTCGGTCATCGCAGAACGCTGGTCGCTCTCGATCTCTTCGTCGTCTTGCTGATTTCCGTATTCGGAAGCCCTCAACGCTGTACGCGCCGCGTCCATGGCAACATCGCCGCCGCCAATGACGACAACACGTTCGCCCACATCGACCTTGAACCCGCGGTTCATGTTGATCAGGAACTCGATTGCCTTGAACACACCATCGGCTTCGCCCCCCTCAAGGTCGAGACCACGGCCAAGCGTGGCACCGATACCGAGGAAGACAGCGTCGTGCTCGCTCATCAGCTCATCGAGTGTTACGTCGATACCCAACCGGGTTTCGTACTTGACCTCGACACCGAGATCGACGATCGCGTCGATGTCAGCCGACAACACACCGCGATCGAGGCGATACTCAGGAATGCCGAGCCACATCGCGCCGCCAAGCTTGTCTGTGGCCTCGTAGACGGTCAGCTTGTACCCGAGGCGACGAAGATCGTGAGCACAGGACATTCCGGCGGGCCCGCCACCGACGATCCCAATGCTCTGGGACCGTTCGAAGGTTGGCGGCGCGGCGACCTTGTGCCAGACTTCGCCGACGTCCTGTTCGGTCCCGAACTTCTCGGTCACGAACCGCTTCAATGCCCGGATCGCGATCGGGCGGTCGATTGCGCCACGCCGACACGCGTCCTCGCATGGCGCTGCACACACTCGTGCGCACACCGAGGCAAACGGATTCGGGAGCCGCGCAGTCAGATAGGCCAACTCATCATCACCATCGGCGATTGCCGCGACGTACATACCGGCATTGGTATGAACTGGACATGCCGCAAGGCATGGGATGTTCGTGTCGTAGTACTCGAGGTCATCCATCAGACGCGGTTCTTCCGATGGAAATACCAGAGAAGGAAGAGCGATCCCGTGAGACCAACCGTCCATACGCCAATCGTGATCAGATCTCGCGTGACACTGGAGAGATCCTGGAGGGTGCCTGACTCCCAAGCCCAGACCGGGACCATCGTGGTCACGAGGATCAAGCCGACGACGATGACCCCTGTCTTCATCCACGCGTCAGACCAAGAGACTTCCCGTGGGCCGTTGACGGCGACGATGCGCGAGCGGAATACGGTTGCACCCAAGACAGCGGCGAGGCCGAACATAACGTACAAGGCGATCGTAAGAGGCGATCGCGAGCCACCAGAAGAATCGAGAACTACCTCAGGAACCTCAGCTTGGGGAGTCGCAAAGCCCGACTGGACGTAGGCAATCACAGACGCGACATCGTCGTCGCTCATCGCCGACGATGCCGGCATGACACCGTTGTAGGTCTGACCGTTGACCTCGATCTCACCACTAAGACCATTCTTGATGACGGTCTCCATGTACTCGGTGTCGTCGACGCTCGGGTTTCCGGCTAGAGGCGGGAACTGTCCTGGGACACCCGCGCCGCCAGCCTGGTGACACGCAGCGCACGACTCGTTGTATACCTCCGCCCCGGCGATCAGGGCATCATCACTGGGGCCGGCGAAGATCTCAGCAGCCGGGCCGGCGAACGGAGCGGCGAGAAATGCGAGCACAATCACCAGGACCGGCATCCACTTCAAGGTTCTCGCAGCGCCACCGAGGCGCGCCTGAGCGGGTTCACCGCATTCGATAAAGCTGTTATCGAGCATCAAGCTCCTCGTTGGAGAGCGTGAACGGGTTCATCCGCATGTCATTATCCTCGTTTCCAGAGACGTGATGAAGGGGCAAAGGTCCCTAGGGGTTCTGGAACTCAGCCTTCGGCCCGAGGTAGTACCACCAGTTGATTGCGATGCACACCACATAGAACGCGGCAAATGCCACGAGCGCATACTCCGGTGTACCGCTCTTGATCTGGGCTCCGAACTCCTGCGGGACCACGAAGGCGCCGTATGCAGCAACCGCTGAGGTCCAGCCGAGAACCGGGCCGGCCTGTTCTTTGTCGAACACGATGGCAATCGTGCGAAACGTTGAGCCGTTGCCGATCCCGGTTGCCGCGAACAACAGCAGGAAGAGCAGAAAGAACGGTACGAAGTAGTCCTGCGGTGTCTCTGACTGGTAGGCCTTACGCAGGTAGTAGGCGACTCCCAGTGCGCTGCCGGTCATTACGATCGCCACAACTTGGGTGACCTTGGCGCCACCAACCTTGTCAGCGACCCAGCCGCCAAGAGGCCGAATGAAAGCCCCAATGAACGGACCCATCCATGCAAACGTCAACGCCGACGGACCATCCGGATTCGCAATGTCGTGGGTCATGATCCCGTTGACCTCGACGTGTTTGAACCCGAACACAACCTTGATCGCGAGGGCAAAGCCAGCCGAAAAGCCGATGAAACTGCCGAACGTCATGGTGTAGATGATGCTCATCACCCACGTGTGCTTGTTCTTGAAGATCTGATACTGACGTTCGAGATTCGGCTTGATCTGGCCCGGAATCTGCTTGAGCGAGAACACTGTCAACGCAATCACAACCGCGATCACTGGCCACTTGGCCCAGGAAGGCGCTCCAAGCCCGGTCGGGTCGGGGAGGATGATATACAGCCCAAGGGCCGCAGGAACGGCGGCGACGAAGAGCATGCCGACGATCTTGCCGAACGATGACGCCGTGCCGCCAATACTTGGCGACACGTGCTCGGTACGGATGTTGTTCATCTTGAACCACCCGAGGAAGGCAAGTGGTATCAGGAACAGAAGCCAGACGAACCCGGCATTTTGAATCCATGTTTCAGTGCCGGACGGAATCTTGCCGATCAGGGTTCCCGATGTCTGCACAAGTTCCATCGAATCACCGATTCGGAAGAGCGAAGTCGTCATGACAAGCGGGATCAGTAGCTGCATTGTCGTCACGCCGGCGTTGCCGAGGCCGGCATTCAGCCCAAGGGCCAGACCCTGCATGCGCTTCGGGTAGAAGAAGCTGATGTTCGACATCGACGCGGCGAAGTTGCCACCGCCGAGACCGGAGAGGAACGCCAGCAGTTGGAACACCCACAATGGGGTGTCCTGACTGAGGAGCGCGATACCAGTACCGGTGGCCGGGATCATCAGCATCGCAGTTGTCAGGAAGATCGTGTTGCGACCTCCAGCGATGCGAATGAAAAAGCTCTGAGGTATCCGGAAAGTAGCTCCCGTGAACCCGGCGATCGCGGTGATCGTAAACAGCTCAGCCTGCGTGAACGGAAAGCCCAGGTTGAGCATCTGGACCGTGATGACACTCCAGTAGAGCCACACCGAAAACCCGCAGAGCAGGCTGGGGATCGAGATCCAGAGGTTCCGGGACGCGACCTTCTTTCCAGTGTCTTCCCAGAACTGTTCGTTCTCGACATCCCATTTCTCGATGTCTGCCATGTGATTCTCCTATAGCTGCATTGGGCCCGTTCTCGGGCGGGCTCGACTTGTGTTCTTAGGCTTTCGTGGACGATGCGCCGACTGATGGATCCATCTCTCCGTCGCCGTCGAAATCCGCGGCGTAGGCATCCTTCGGTTCTTCGAGCATGAACAACGTGATGACAAAGCTCACGAGCGCACCACCCGCCAGGATGAAGAAGAACGTTCGGGCATCGACGAGTGAGAAAATGACCAGGTAGACAACCGCACCGACGTTGCCATACGCCCCGGCCATGCCGGCGACCTGGCCGGTCATCCGCTTGTTGACCATCGGAATGATCGCGAACGTCGCACCCTCGGCGCCCTGGACGAATACCGAGGCGAGCACGGTGAAGACCACGGCGATCACCAGCCAGGTGATGCCATCGAATGTAGGCGCCAGGCTCCGCAGACCGTCTTCGTCGACGCCTCCCACCCATTTGGCAATGAACGCCATCAGTGCGAAGCCGACGACAATGCCGAATATGTAGCCGAGCATCGTGCGTTTACGGTTCGGCAACTTGTCGGACAGATAGCCGCCAAGCGGTCGGGCAACGAGGTTCACGAAGGCAAATGATGCAGCCACGAACCCGGCGACGGTTGCTGTGACAATCGGCTGGCCAGCGCTGTTGGTCAATGGTGCAAAGACGTTCTCGTAGAACGCCGGCAGCATCGACACGACAGCGAGTTCGGCACCGAAATTGGCGAAGTATGTCGAGTTCAGAGCAACCACACTGCCGAAGTGGTACTTCTCGTCCTCTGGGACACCTGCCTTCAGGTACGGAAGGTTGACCTGGAGCGTGCGTATCACGTGGACGACGAACACGAGCACCAGCACCGCGTAGACCACGTACAGCGCCGACTGGCTCATGACGACCTCATCGTCGACCTTCACGGTCGAGACACGCCACGCCAGAAGGGCGAGCGCTCCGACGAGCGGAATTGACCAAAAGATGTACTGGGCGAGGTCCCAATACGAAGTGAGCATCATCGGCTCGGCCTTTTTGGTCTTCGCGAGAGTGCGCCCCTCAGGGACGTCACTGACCAGGAAGTAGTACATGACCCCGTAAATACCCAGCACCAGCCCGTTGAGGGCCATTGCCCAGCGCCACGCATCGTCACCGAGGCCGAGCCACTGATCGAAGACCGTGATCGCAACCCACGGCAAAGTCATCGCGGCCCAGGCTGATCCGAAGTTGCCCCACCCGGCGTAGAAGCCCTCGGTCCGGCCGATGTATTTCGGTGGGAACCACTGCGCCACCATCTTGATGCCGACCACGAAGCCGGCGCCGACACAACTTAGTACGAGCCGCGAAATCAGCATCTGGGTGAACGTGTTGGAGAAAGCGAACACGATGGCCGGAACCGACATGGTGACCATCAGCCAACTGAACACCACTCGAGCCCCGAACCTGTCGATCAGGGCACCAACCACGATGCGCGCCGGGATCGTCAACGCGACGTTGGCGATGAGTAAGACCTTGATGTGCTCCTTCGTCAGCCACTCAGACGAGTTCCTCATCGTGGTGGCCAGCGGAGCCAGGTTGAACCACACGTAGAACGTCATAAAGAACGCGATCCAGGTGAAGTGCAGAACCCGGATGCGTTCTTGCTGGAAATCGAGTAGCCGCGGTGGTTGAGCGTCGCCGGTCAAGGAGTTGGTCGCCGCAGGTTGGCCGTTGCTCTCTGGGGGGTTGTCGGTCATCGTTTCATCGTCCTTGAGGGTGAAGGTCTCAGCGCGGCACGCCTATTGGAATTGCTTCGGTCGGGGCTTGTTCGTTACGTACTCGGCCGACTTCGGCTCGCGGTTTGCAATGACTTTCTGCCACGGGCGCAAGAAGTACTGCAGCGGCAAGGTGACGATGTGGATCAACCGACTGAACGGGAAGATCGCCAGAAAGGCGAAGAAGGCAAGAACGTGAACTTTCAGAACAAGCGGGAGTGGTTCGACATACTCAGGTTTCGGTTGGAACCAGATAAGCGAGCGCACGTACGGGACGAAGACTCCGGTCCCCCAGTAGGACCCCCAGCGATAGCCGATGGCAATCCACAATCCTGAAATGATCTGGACTGCGATGACCAGGAGAACGAGGTGGTCCATCCCAGTCGTCACACGGCGGACACGGGCACTGGTGAACCGCCGGATGATCAGCACTGTGATCCCGAATGCGGCCCAAAGTCCGAGAGCGACACCCGATATCTCGAGCATGTAGAGGCGAATCGGCGCACCGTTCCACATTTCGAACCCCTGCGGGACGATCAGCGCCAGGAGGTGGAGCGCGAGGATGATCGTCAGGCCCCAGTGGAACGAAACCGAACCCCAGTACAACTTGCGACTCTCGAGTAGCTGCGACGACAGCGACGACACCGTGAACGGCGCACGCCGCCACCTGACGATACCGACAACAATCGCCAGCGCTGCTGCCACATAGGGCACTACGCCGAATAGGACGTCGTTGGTGTTCACCGTCGGCCTCCGATCGTGACGGGACGATTGCCAGCACATGCGAGCGTTGCTGCTAGCAGGTGGCAATAGGGATTGTCTGGTGCTGCGGTCTTGAGCACACTGTTCATTTCTGAGATCACTCGGGGCAGGACCTCGACGAGGTCAGCGAGTGGCTCATCATCGGCCGCGAGATAGCGCAGGATTGGCTCGATGTGATCAGGGAGTTCGCCCATCAGGTCGACATCAGCAGCGGCCATTGCCGCGACGAGGTCGGCCATGAAGGCACCCCGACGGTAGTTTTCACCCCACGCAACGTGGCCCACGTAGGGCACGAACTTGGGGTCGAGGTCGAGCGTGTCCGTGTGGAGTTCCTCCCACTCCCCGAGGGAGAGTTCGCCGACCTCGTTGACAAACTGCCTCATGTGCCGCTTCACGTCGTTACTCGCGTCAGCCTCGATCAACCGCGACAGTTCGGCGGCAGCGACGGGCGTCGGATACCGAAACCCGAGAGCGACAACCTCGGTGTTCTGCATCAGGCGCCTCTCTGCGGTGCCTGGATGTAGCCGAAGCCGGTGGCACCCTTCGCTGTGAGCGGATCACCGATGTCTTCGAGTGACATCTCACGGTGGTACGGCGGGAGGACAAAGCGATCGTCGACCGTCGGCGTGGTGGTCATTGCATAGATGGCCTCGACCATGTTCTCGGTCAGCCCCACCTCTTCGAGAAGATCGAGAGTCGTTTCGTCGATAACGCCGTCGACACTCTGGCGACGCTTGTAGGTCCGCACCGCGAGCATGATCCGCAACACGCGGCGGATCCGGTCGGAGTCGCCGACCGTGAACAGATT
>JAADHX010000316.1 GCA_013151655.1 Actinomycetota bacterium | reverse complement strand
CGATCGCTTGCTGGAATGCCGAGCTGCGTCTCTGACCGGGGCCGCCGCCTCGACCGAAGTACGTACCGGCAGGGAGCTGTCGAAGAAGCCCCGTGGCGTCAGAACGAATTCGCGCCGCCGACGCTCCACCCAGAAAATCGTTCGTGCCGATCATGCAGGTCACGAGAGTCGGATCTAGGTCGTGAGAAGCAATCAATGGAAGCTGGTCGTCTTCGACGTGGGTCATCCGCGCTCCGGTCATCGACACGTTGATGACCCTCCAGGCAGGGTTCTCGGCCTGTAGTCGTTCGAGGATCTTAGGGACCCAACCAGCATCGGGCGAAGACGCGCCGACGCCCTGGACAGCCGAGTCGCCCAGAGCGAGCCAGAGCGGGCCATCTTCAGACATAGCGTCGGCGTTGGCTTCGTCCCAGTAGGTCGCGTATGGCTCGCGTTGAGCGTCGACTTTGGCCACACCCTTTGCGAGTCTGGCTACGAGTCTGGTCAGATTCCAAGGGTTCCGCTGCACGCGCAGCCGGGGGAGCGGTTGGGTCACGGCCGTCCAGTGTGTCGGGGGCCTAGCTGTGCGACTACCCGATAATGCTGAACCTCCGAGAAACGCGATTGTTCCAGATGCTAGAAAGGCGCCGTGGCCGATCGCAGTCTTTACGAGAATGCCGTCGATCTTGAGGCTCATGAAACCCAAGGCCACTACGACAAATGGGCCTCAAGTTACGACGAAGACCTCGATCTCAACCGTTACGCTCTGCCTACTAGGTGTGCCGATGCGGCTGAGCGCTTCGTTCCGGATCGCAGTGGCCCTGTCCTTGACCTTGGCTGCGGTACCGGCCTGGTCGGAAGTGCCCTTCGCTGTCGCGGATACACAACTATCGACGGGCGTGACCACTCTGCAGCCATGTTGGCCGAAGCCGAGGCGACGGGGGCCTACTCGCGACTGTGCGAATCTGACCTGAACAGCCACCCGCTCGACATTGCCGACTGCGCTTACAACCTCGTCACTGCTGTAGGCGCGATTGGTGGCGGTCATGTCCACGCGGTCGTTGTCGACGAAGTAGTACGGATTCTGAAAACGGGCTCGTTCTTCGTCATCTGCCTGAATGAACCCTGGTGGCTTGAGGGTTCGTTAAGCGCTATGTTGAGCGCGCTTGAGGACACCGGCGTCATTTCGCTCGAGATGACGGAGCGCGGCATTCATATGCCAAGCCACGATGTGATGGGTTGGGTCGTGGTTGGGCGAAAGCTGTAGCGCGACCGTTACTCGCGTGCGAGTTGCGCCAGACCCGCGGCTTCGTGGTCGATGTCTTGATCGGGTTCCATCTCGACGATCACCCGTCGTAAATCGCCGGTGAACGAGTTTGGTGATTCGTAACGGCCAACTGGGCTCGACCGATCGTGGCCGATATCGAGCCCCGAGAACGACACCATGGTGAAGAACGTGTCTTTCGTTTTCATCCGCCCGCACTCGTCTTCATCGATCAACAAGCGACCGACACCAACCCCGTCGGTGCGAATCAACTCGAAGATCAGATCGTGGCGGCCAGCCGGAACTGGGCGATCAGACTCGACGACCTGATGCGTCCCGCCGATGTTTAGATCGTGGACAAGGCGCCCGTTCTCCATGTACAGGCTGTAGCCGGTGGTGGCATCGCCGTGGGCGATCAATACCCCGGTTGCTCCGTCTTTGGAGATCACCACTTCGGCCGTGATGCGGTAGCTGCGGCTGCGCACGTCGGGGGCAACATCAGTGGGGAGGTGCCCCATTCCCGCCCAGAAGTCGTAGCGGGTTCGGTCGCCATGGACTCGGGCTGCCGACTCGGCAAACCGGGGACCGAAACGATCGTCAAGGGGAAGCACCTTGTGCTGTTCGGCTTCTGACCACCATCGGTCGATCATCGAGGACAAACGGTCGGGTTCGACTTCGGCCAGATCGTGATTCTCGGAAAAGTCTTCGGCCAGGTTGTAGAGCTCCCAGACGTCGTCGTCGATAGGCGTGCCCGGTGCGTGAAAGGCGACTGCCTTCCAATCTTCGAGCCATAGCCCGCGATGGCTGAACATCTCGAAATACTGAACCACCTTGGCCGTGGGCGCGTCAGGGTCGAACAGTGATGCCGCAAAACTTGTGCCTTCGAGTGGCTGTTGTTCGACACCGGCGATAGCGGCGGGCGGCTCTAGTCCGAGGACTTCGAGCAACGTAGGCACCACGTCACTGACATGGCAGAACTGATGGCGAAGCGATCCGTCATCGACACGTCCAGGCCACGCGACCACGAGCGGGTCTCTGATGCCGCCTCCGTGGGTGTTTTGCTTGTACCGCTTGAGCGGTGTGTTCGACGTCATGGCCCAACCCCACGGGAAGTTGCAATGGGTGCCAGGGCCGCCGATGTCGTCGAGCCGCTCGATCTTGTCGGCCATTATCTCTTTGATGAGGTTGAACGGTCCGAGGGCGTTGACGAAACCCTGCGGTCCGCCCTCTTGGCTCGCGCCGTTATCCGAAAGGACCGTCACGAGGGTGTCATCCAACTGACCCGTGCGTTCGAGGAAATCCATCAGCCTGGCGAGTTGCTGGTCGGCGTGGTCGAGCATGGCTGCGTAGGCGGCCTTGAGCCGCACCGCAACCCGCTGGCTGTCATCGTCGAGATCGTCCCAAGCCGACACCCAATCGTTTCGAGGCGGCAACTCGGTTCCTGGCGGAACGATGCCCATGTCGATCTGGCGCTCGAGGCGGCGTTCCCTGGCGACATCCCAGCCCGACTCGAACATGGGCACGTAGGAATCGATGAGGGCCTTAGGCGCTTGATGAGGGGCGTGACAGGCACCCAACGCGACGTAGCTGAACCATGGCAGGTCTGGAGAAGCGGCGTGGTGGTCGGCAAGCGTCTGAATGGCTTCATCGATGAGGTCGGCGGTGAGGTGATAGCCGTCTTCGAACACACCTGGTGGAGGAACAAGGGTGTTGTCGCGAACCGTCTCCGGTGCGTAGTGGTCGGTTTCGGCGTCGAGGAAACCGTAGTAGCGGTCGAACCCCCGACCCAAAGGCCACCCATCGGTGGGGCCGGTCGGACCGGTTTCGTAAAGCGGCGTAACGTGCCACTTGCCAACCATGTAGTTGCGATAACCATGCGGGCGCAGCATCTCGGCGATCGTCCCTGCCGACTTACTGATCTTGCCCCGGTAGCCCGGAAATCCCGAGTCGAAATTGGCTAGGCAGCCGACCCCGACTGAGTGATGGTTTCGCCCGGTCAGCAGTGCAGCACGAGTGGTCGAGCACATGGCGGTCGTGTGGAAGCCGGTGTACCGGGCACCCCTCGCCGCGATGGCATCGATAGTTGGGGTGGCAGCATCGCCGCCGTAGCAGCCGAAGTCGGAGAAACCGACGTCGTCGAACATGACGATTAGAACGTTCGGGCTTCCCGCTGCTGGCCGGGCTGGCTCTGGCCAATACGGCGTCGATTCAGCGGCTGTGCGGCCGATCGATTGATCCTGAGGTTCGGTCATAACAAGATCATCGCAGCCCGAGCTGGCTGCAACAGAACCGACCTACTCAAACTTGGTCGGAGCTGGTGTGACGGGCGCTGGATTTCAGCTCGAGTTGCGCCGTCGGATCGACGCGCTTCGACCGGAAACGCCCTTGAGGAGTTGGGGTGGGAAAGCCTGGTGTCAGCCATTGAGTGTGCTGATCTCGACCATTGAAGAGCTAGCTGTGCTGTGAACGGCCAAACTGTCACCGTGCATATCGACAGGCCGCGCCGATGAAGTTCATCCTCAGAGCCAACAACGAGATCACGGCAGTGGCCGACGGAGTGATGTTGCGCGCGCTTGGACTGCCTTCTGGCGGGGTTGTCCGGATTGGACGAACGCACGCTCAGGTGCTTGCAGGTTCCACTTCGTCTGCCACCGAGATGTCGGTTCCTCCCGATGTGATGGCTAACTCGGGCCTCAAGCCCGGCTCCGCCGTCGATGTCATTCGACGAATGCTCGGGCCCGCTGAGCGGGTCGTCTTAGATCCCTTACCCGGCGACGATCACGGCCTTGTTCACGCACTACAGGGTCGCCCCGTTACTGTCGGCGATCGAGTCGTGGTCGGCGCCGGGTACCTGCGTGGAGGTGAACCGTCTAGCTACCGAGTCGTTGCGGTCGAACCAGCCGATGCTGGCATGGTTGGCGCAAGCACTCGGTTTGTTGATTCTGCTGCTGCGGATGCAGCTGATGCCAATGTAGTTGGTGCCAAAGCCAAGCCTTCTGCGCAAGCGACCCAGCCAACGAGATCCGACGCGCTCCTGGCTGGCCTCGAGAACGAGGTCGACCTGCTAACTGGGTGGTTCTCACTTCTAGCTGGTCGCAAGGACCTAGCCGCCGAGTGGGGCCTCCCCAGCGTTGCTGGTGTTCTGTTGGCCGGGCCCAATGGTTGCGGCAAATCCGAACTCGTCGAGACAGCCGCGGCTGCGTCAGGTTGCACAGTGGTCGAAGTCGACGCCACGCTGGTGTTCAAGGCCGACCGATTGCTCGACAAGTTGAGCGCGGCCATACACGGTGCCTCAGGACCGACCGTGATCTACCTTGGTCGCCTCGACGCGATCATGGGCGACAACGCCACATCTACGTTTCGGACCCACGCCGCTGCGGTGCTTCGCTGGTTTCTCGATGCGGTGGCATCGGCTCCACAAATGGCCTGCGTGCTTGGCGTGTCGTCGACATCACAGCTCCCCCCGTCGTTGGTTCGGTCCCAGCTACTTCCGCGCTCCATTACCATTCCGCCACCCGACCTTGAGCGCCGTACCAGGTTGTTTGCCGCGTCGCTCAGTCGACTTCCAACCAGCGATATTGATGTCGACCGGCTGGCTGCCGGGTCGCCCGGATTCTCCGGTGCCGACGTGATGGCGGCTGTTGTTCAGGCCTCGAGCGTTCTTGCGCTGAGGGGCGGGGAGTTGACAACCGAGGCACTGCTAGAGGCGATCGGCTCGGTCAATCCTTCCCTTGGCGGCGCTCCCATTGGCGAGATGACGTCGTTTGGTTTCGCCGAGGTGGCCAACCTCGACGATGTGAAGCAGCGGCTGACCGAGGCTGCTATCTGGCCGGTGTCTGACCCTGACCGGTTTGCCAAACTTGGCATCGTGCCGCCTAGGGGAATTCTGCTCTACGGGCCACCCGGAACCGGCAAAACGTTCGTGGTCAAGGCATTGGCCAACGAGGCCGGAGCGGCCTTCTTTTCGGTGAAGGGGGCCGAACTGCTGGACAAGTATGTGGGTGAATCCGAGCGCGGGGTTCGTGAGGTGTTCGAGCGGGCCAGGGCAGCAGCGCCGGCCATCATCTTCTTCGACGAGTTCGATGCACTCGCACCCGTGCGCGGGCGGAGTTCCTCGACGGTGTCTGATTCGGTGGTTGCCGCGCTGTTAACCGAACTCGACGGAGTTTCAGATCGTGGCCAGATTGCTGTCATCGCAGCCACGAACCGCCGCGACCTAATCGACCCGGCCCTACTTCGTTCTGGCCGGTTCGAAGTGCATATCGAGTTGGGTCTGCCCGTCGTCGAGAGTCGCCGCAAGATGCTCGACTTGTCCGACGTCCCCTTAGCCGACGACGTCGATCTCGACGATTTGGCGCTCCGCTGCGAAGGGCTTTCGTTTGCCGACATGGCCGGGCTGCTGCGCGAGGCCGCCCTGGCAGCCTTGCGCGAAAACAACGACGCCATGACGGTTACCTGGGCCAACATCGACTCGGCCCTCGGCTCCTACGCTGGCCGATAGCCACGTGGCCGAGTCAGCCGAGGGTCACGGTCGATCCCGCGTCCAGCTGAGCCTGAACTCGTTTATTCGGAGGCGCGATCGCCTTCGATTTCGTACCGTATTCGCATGGATGCTGCGTACTGGCCACTGTTTGGGCTCAAGATCCGGACACCGCGATTGGAACTTCGGTTACCTACCGATGCCGAGATTCCCGCTCTGGTTGAGGTGGCGCGAGACATCCACACCACCGGTGATGTGCCGTTTTCTTCAGGATGGAACTCGCTGCCAGAACCCGAGTACACGTCCAGTTTCCTTCAGTTTCACTGGGACAAACGAGCGTCGCTCAAATCCAGCAGCTGGGACTTGCCACTAGCTGCCTTCGTCGATGACGAGCCGGTTGGCCAGCAGAGTGTAAATGCAACGGAGTTCCCTACCTTGGGAGTTGTCGAGACTGGTTCGTGGCTAACGAGATCGGCCCAAGGTCGAGGTATCGGGACCGAAATGCGTGCCGCCGTCCTGCACTTCGCGTTCGAGGGTTTGGGTGCCGTCGAGGCACTGAGTGCGGCGAGAGTTTCGAATGGATCATCGCTTGGAGTCTCCGCCAAGCTCGGCTACGAGCTAAACGGCCTCAGGCGGTTCGCTTTCAGCGACGGTATCGCCGACGAACAACTGCTTCGTCTACGTCGAGAGGTCTGGGAAGAGCAACGTCGCGAAGACATCGAGTTGATCGGACTCGACGGTGCTCTACAACAACTCGGTCTGGTCGAAGACGGCGAGACTCAGAGCGAGTAGACGCGGTTGGCGGTTCCGTAGAACATCGCGTCTCGTTCTGAGTCGGAGTACTGACCGGCGATCTTCTTGAGGCCGTTCCAGAGGACGGGATAAGAGATCGAGAACCGGTCGACCGGGAAGTTGCTCTCGAACATGCAGCGACTGGGGCCGAACGCCTCGATCGTGTGGTGATACCAGCGATTCTGCGCGGCGGCGAACTCGTCAGAGGTTGCTGGCTTAGCGGCGGTATGCCAGCTGTAGCCGTTGTCTGGCATTGCCAACCCGCCGATCTTGGCCACCACGTTGGCGCGCGTCGCAAGGTCAGCTATGTCGACCGCCCACTGCTCGAAGATCTCGTCGAGGAGCCCGGCGAACTTGCCAACGCCGATTGGCGTCGAGAAGTGATCGAGCACCATGGTGGTACCTGGGCAGGCATCGACCAAGTCGATGAACTCGCCAACTTGATGGTGGTATTGCCAGGTGTCGTAGGTGAGGCCTCTCGCTCCAAGGCGCTGAACCCCGCGTCGGAAAGCCGGATCGGCGTAGAGACCCTCAGGCGCTGACCCTGCGATCATCATCGCCTCGGGCTCTACAGCTCTGGCTCCAGAGTGCCTGATGCCCTTGAGGAGATCTCCGGCTACTTCGAGATGGGCGTCGAGCAATTGGTCGACGTTGTCGAGGCGGAGATCTACGTTGGCCACGATTCCTGCGATGGTGGCTGAGCCCTCTGCGCTGGCACTTAGCGCCGCGTTATGGGCCGCGAATCGGGTCTCGCCGAGGGATGCGCGGTCGGCGGGTGCGTCGAGGTCGTAGGCGGCGCCGCATTCCACGAACATGGTTTTGACGATGTTGTGACCCGAGCCGGTGTCGGCGTGAAGGTCATCGAGGCTGTAAGGCAATGACCCACCTGGCGGCCACAGATGATGGTGCGGATCGATGACGCGCTGGCCAGGGTCGACAATAGGCTCGACAACTTGGGCGAACCACTCTGGTGTTTGTGGCTGGGGCTGGCTCGTGGTCGGGTCGATGATCGCTACCGGGGTCGACTCAGATGGTTTGTCCATACTGCATCGTCGCATCCGACGGCCTTCGAGTCGATTCGAGGTAGCGGCTAACAGTCGGCGAGCGCAGCTAATGCCGCACAAATTGCCGACCGAGGGACCTTGCCGATCGGTGATGTCAGCAAACGGAGAGAGATCGGCTGGAGGTTGTCGAACGAGGCCGCGCATTCGACAGACATACCGTGGCTCTGTTGCAACAGTACTTCGGTCGGTATGTTGCGAACCGTCCGTGTTATCGGAGCAACGAGCAGTCGGTTCAGGACCGGTATTGCCTCTGTTCTAGTAACGATCAGAACTGGTCGACGTTGGTCCTCGGCTTCGGCCCAGACGATGTCGCCCTGCTCAACGGTTACCACGGCTCTTCGGCGATCATCGCTATAGCCGAAGCATCGGTTGTCAGGTGGTCGGTTTCGCTTGCTGGCGTCTGTAGGTATCCCGCGACAATCGCCTCGCCGACCTTTCGTCTGCGCTCGCTTTCGACAAAGTCCTCGAGAGCGCGTCGCACAGCAGCAGAGCGAGACGAAACGACACCTTCCTTGACGAGCTTGTCGATCTTTTCGACCAGGCCGTCATCGAGCCGTGTAACTAGTTGAGGCATGCTTTTAGCATACCGAAACGCATTGCGACCTGATGAGTGCGGGTCGATCCGTTGACCGAGAACGCTCGGGCCGACGTTGACACGCATCCCCGGTTGCGTCGATCCCACTAGAAGTAGCTGCCCGCTGCTTGTCGCTACCGACCGTGATGGAACTCGTCAAATTGCGATGTCACATGTTGCGATCTGTGCCAGTTTGATCGTGCTGTCGAGCTCCCTGGGGCCTCGCTCGACAGCATACTGAGGGGGTGGGACCGTCCACTTTGTCCGGCCAGCGGTCGCACAAAGCGAGATTGAAGGCGGACTCGACCACCAACGGTGGCATCCGCGCAACCGTGGATGCGCACGGTTCCTTCCTGGCAACAGTTCTGGCCGACTCTCTGCCCAAGCACCATCGACGATTGCCCACGGGAGCACGAGGGAATCCTGCGTAAACAGGTCAGCGGGCCCGATGCAGCGATCGACGGCCTTGTAGTTATCCTCGCCAATCCGTGGGATGAAACCGTGTCCGACTTCGAGATCCTCTCAGTTGCTCCCGACATTTGCGCGACGTATACTACGACGTAAGCGCGACGTGTTGCTACACGAAAGGGCGACAAACACAAATGACGACCCTTGCTGTTCTCCTTGACCGTCTTTGTGAGGGAGACGTTGTCGATACCGCAGACTTGGCGCGGGTCAGTGAAACGAACCCGCGTAGCGTCGCCCGTTGGCGGTCCCAGGAGTCCGCCCCTCGTCGCGAGGCCGAGGAACGGCTGCTGGAGTTGCGTGCCGTGGTCGAGCTAGCCCGAAGTGTCATGCGTGATGATGCCGCCAGATTCTGGATGCGTTCCCCCAATCGCGATCTCGGCTACGACAAGCCGCTCGATTTGATCGCGGCCGGCCAATATCGGCGCGTGATTGATCTGCTGTTGGCACTGGCCGAGGGCGTTACTGCGTGAAATGGCCGGCTTCGATCCGATTTCGGTAACCCACGCGGAACCGTCGGCGCTCGACGCGACCGGATACCGCAACCAAGCTCGCGGCTTCGATCCGCGCAGCGGTGAAGGCGCCCGCCGATTCGGTGGAAGGTTCAACCCGCCCAGAAGCTTCCCCGTCCTGTATCTGTGCACAACCCGATCATGTGCGATCGCTGAACTGACCCGCCAAGCAGACCGACAGAGCATCGACGTCGCGCAGCTCTTGCCCCGCGAGCTACCGAAGGTGCACGCGGATCTAACCGACGTCATCGATCTTACCGATGACGCCACGCTCGCTGCTCGCGGAATCGCGGCAGCAGACGTCGTTCGTGATGACCACCGGCTCACCCGACAAGTCGGAGAGGCCGTCTACGAGCAACGCCTCCAGGCGATCCTCACGCCGTCGGCCACCGGCGTCGACAATGTGCTCGCAATCTTCCCCGAGAATCTCGCCGGATCAGTTCTCGAAACCGAACTCATCGAGGTATGGGCGACCATCCAGGACCTCGGGACCTGACCGCCCGCCCAGACCCACGCAGTGGCCGGTCACCCCCAGAAGATGCCGCTCCGGTCGTTCTTCACGTACTCGATGAGTTCGTCCAGATGTGGAGTGGGTTGGACGAGGTCGTGCTCGTGGAACTTGAGGTTGCGGCCTCGTCGGTACAGTGACCACTGCTTGCGGGCCTTGGTGTAGCGGAACCGGCAGATCGGGAAACGAGTCCACTCGGTGCCTAAGCCTTCACGCCATGGCGGTCGGCATTCGAGCACGGTGACGGCACGGTCGGTGACGTCGATCTCGTAGCGGATCTGTTCGCGCACCTCGGGGGCCATGTCGGCGTTGCGGGCATAGATCCACTTCCGGACACGAGCGAGATCAAGGTCGGGGATCACGGTCGGTCCTCCGCAGGGGGTGTCGGTCCGCAGCACTTCTTGTACTTGCGCCCAGAGCCACACCAACAGGCGTTGTTGCGCGTCGGCGGCCAGCGCAGAGCGCGGCCCGTGCGGGCAATCTCGGCGGCAAAGCGAGACCGGCCTTCGCCAGAGCCGGCGTTCTCGCCCTCTGTTTCACGGAGTTCGTTGACGCTCAGCGGCGAGACCGTCAACGCCTGACCCGGCGTGAGCTTCGACATCCACTTCAGACGAGCTTCGATCCGCTGGCTGTACTCGCCATGTTCGACGGGCAGCTCGTCCAACAGGTTCGGCCACCGTTCCGTCGCCA
>JAADHX010000393.1 GCA_013151655.1 Actinomycetota bacterium | reverse complement strand
CGTCGCGCCAATCACAATTCCAGATGGTGCGAATCGGTCGAGGACCAGCATGCCGAACGTTGCCAAGAGCACCACAACGGTTATCCAGGCGTCAGCGCTCACCTATTTCTAGTCGGCCAAACCAGGGGCTCGCATAGCCAACAAGTCAGATGTCATACCTACCGTGCTCAGGCGGTGCTCAACAAGTTGCCTGGCTATCCGATTGGCACGGTATGGCTCTGGTTTCTAAACGCTCACGCCGAAAGACACTCGAAAAGATGAACGCCGACGTGCCAGCTGGCCCATCCTCTACTTGATGCGCGAGCGAACACCGCCACGCATTGTCGGAATCACGGCTTCTGGCCTGGTGGTTGTGTCAACCAAGTTTTCGGGTGGCGCTCCATCTGAGTTGCTCGGAACGGCAGAGTTGAAGCCACTCAAACCCACCGGAGGCACAGGCTCAGTAGCTCTCGGGCCTCTCGCCGTGACACTAAAGAAACATGACTACCGCCGTCTGGTCGACGCGGTGGCCAGACAACGCAGCCAGATTGGATTACCAGCGCATCAGGCCTGAACTCCTCAGTTTGTTGCGGGAAATTCCGATTGATCGGCATGGTGAGAAGTGCTGAGCTCACGCGCCTAAGCGTGTTACTCAAAGTGAATGTTTCTGGTGGAGAGGGCGATCAATGAAACGCCTCTCGGATCACCTTGTCGAGCAGCGTGAGTTTGCGTATCGCCGATCTCGGGCGCACCCAGGTTTGCCTGATGCAAACGTGACCACTAGAAGCGATAGTTCTGCGAGCGAGACGGTTAGTACGATCTCTGACCGCTTTGTCTCAGAGTACGCCGCCGTTGGGCCTACCAATGCGGTGAGGGCGTTGGGAATTGGCAAAGACTCGACCAGCCTTACAGACCACTCTCCCGATGGCACCGACGAATTGGCTTCACTCCTTTGGCGCACCCTCCGTGATCTATCGGCGTCGAGGCCATGCACCGGAGCGGAGCGCGTTGGCGGCGATTTCTTGGTTGACTGGGCCACCGCCCAACTTGCTGCAATCGAGTCCGGCGAACCAACGCGCCTCATGAGCGAGTTGGTCGGCCCCCAAGCCCAGACTCGGACGGTCTTCGACCTGATGGCCAAAGAGACCGAACAAGACTGGGAGACCATCGCCACCAGGCTCGAGAACGTTCCTGGTGCCATGGCCAGTTACATCGAGAGCCTCTCGGCCGGACTTGACGACGGCAACGTCGCTTCGGTTCGTCTGGTTGATGGCGTCGCAAACCAATGTCGAACCTGGGCGGGCAATGGTTCGGGCGGATGGTTCCAAGGCTTCGCCGCCTCCTACGGTGATGGCTCGCTTGACCGTCGCCTAGATTCGGCAGGCGCTGCCGCTGATGAGGCGTACGGGCGGCTCGGGCAATGGTTGGCAAGTACCTATGCACCGCTGGCGACCGAGACCGACGGGGTCGGCGTCGACAGATATCAGATCGCGGCCGCCGCCCAACTTGGCGCTTCCAACCTTGACATCGAGGATGCCTACGAATGGGGCTGGCAAGAACTCGCACGTATCGAGGCCGAAAAGAAGATTGAGTGCGAGACGATTCTGCCCGGTGGGTCTTGTGGCGAGGTGATGCATTTGCTCACCAGGGACCCCAGCCGGGCTATCGATGGCGTCGAGAATTACCGGGCCTGGCTTCAAGACGTTACCGACGAAAGGTCTGAACGGTGTCGAGTTCGACATTCCTGAGCAGCTTCTTCGTTGTGACGTCTCGATTCCGCCACTTGGCTGTGCCGCTGCGCCTTACTACAGCCCTCCGTCGGAAGATCTCTCGTCCCCGGGAACAACTTGGTTCCCGACCTTGGGAGCGACTCGTTTCCCACGGTGGAACCAGGTCACCACTGCCTACCACGAAGCAGTTCCTGGCCACCATCTTCAGCTTGGTATGACTCGCCTTCTGCCATTAACTCGCTTTCAGCGCGTGGCCTTCAACGCCGCCCATGGCGAAGGCTGGGCGTTGTACGCCGAGCGGCTCATGGACGAACTTGGCTGGTTCAAAACGCCAGACACCCGCCTTGGCTTCCTTAGCATGCAAGCCCTCAGGGCGGCCCGCGTCGTGGTGGACATCGGCCTGCACACCGACTGTGTGATCCCAACCGGTTGGCATGGCGCTGGCGAGAAGTGGAACCTGGATCTGGCCGTGACCCACCTGATGGCGGCTGGCGGCCAAGACGAGTCTTTCGCCAAAAGCGAAGCGTTACGTTACCTTTCGATGCCCGCACAGGCGATCAGCTACAAGATCGGTGAGCGGGCATGGCTTGAGGCTCGAACACGGGCCCGAGCCAAACATGGC
Source organism: Actinomycetota bacterium (assembly GCA_013151655.1). Taxonomy (GTDB): domain Bacteria; phylum Actinomycetota; class Acidimicrobiia; order Acidimicrobiales; family Poriferisodalaceae; genus JAADHX01. The sequence goes on along the minus strand of JAADHX010000393.1, from coordinate 9,805 downwards.
TCCAGCTTCGATCGCAAGAGCTGGCACTCCGCAGCCCTTGGGCTCGGCGCACTTGGCCTGGACCAGTTTGCGACCGAGATGGATGCGATCTAGGCAACGTCGACAGGTTCCGTTGCCGCATCGGCCTCATCCCATTGTTGGCTGAGCGTCGCATAAACGCCTTGATCCCAGGAGAACTCGACCGTATTGCCGTTGGGATCGGTGAGCATCGTGATGTAGCCGACCGGGGCGGGCATCATCGTAGGCGGCATTACCAAGCAACCGGCCGCATCTCCCTTGGCGGCGATTTGGTCGATATCGGACCGGTTTGGCATCTCAATTCCGAGATGAGCGAATGGCGCCAGCGTTGCGTTTGGAGCGGGAGCGAAGGGGTCCTTGCCCTCGAGGAACTGTGCAATCACCAAGAGAAACGGGTTGTTAGTCCGACCGGGCATACCGAGCCAGGCGCCGAAGCCAGCTTCGTCCTGGTTGCGCGCCACGACGACAAGGGGTGTGAAGTCGATGAACCACTCGATCGTGGCTTCTATATCGGTGACCCTGAGTGCAAGGTGAGTCCAGCGGGGCTCGGAGGGCCCAACAGGGTGTGGGTCGGGGTTGCCTGGGTCGGCATTGTTGGCAGAGTCGTGGATTGCGTCGCTCATGACCGAGAACCTAGCATCAGCCAGTGACACCGAACCTGGCCAGAGTCTCCCTGGCCGACTCGTCGGCTTGGGCCAAGAACGTACTGCTGTCCCAGTAATCGGTGCGGTGGACGATGAGGCCATCGTTTACCACCAGGTGTTGGACACCTCGGATTGAAACCGCGGCCCTACCTTGCCACTTCGCGGTCATCGTGTAGAACACGGCCGCGTTTCGACCCTCAACTACCAACTTCTCGACTGCATACCGAAGTTCGATCATGTCGCCAAGGAAATCTGGCAACCGCTCGATATAGGCAGCCTTGCCGACGCAGCCGCTGCCAAGAGCTGAGGTGTGTTCGTTCACGAAGTCCGAGCTCACGTGGGCGGCAATCTTGGCGACGTCGCGTTGCTCGAATGAGGCCAAGTATGAGCGGGCAATGCAAGCCACTGCCTCGGCATGTGCGGCCCTCTGGCCAGCATCGGGGTTGGCGCTCGGCGGGTTCGTTTCATTCACGAGGCGCATTGTAGGATCAGATGTCCCGTCATACCCGACTCGACCTTCAGGACGTTGCTCCGTGACCAGCTTCATCACAGCAGATACGTTGGAGGGCCACTGGTATCCGGTTCTCGAGAGTGCCGACGTCGACTCCGACCCTGTCGCGGTGCGATTGCTTGGCGACGATCTGGTTGTCTGGCGCGGAACCGACGGCAGGCTTGCCGCGGCCCCAGACCGCTGCCCGCATCGTGAAGCGCCGTTATCTAGGGGGTCTGTTGTCGGCGGCGAACTCGAATGTCGATATCACGGGTGGACGTTCGGAGTCGATGGACGTTGCACCGGCGTTCCCTCTTCTGGCAAAGGATCTGCGGTTCCGCCCACTGCGCACCTTGATTGTTGTTCGGTTCAAGAACGGTACGGACTGGTCTGGATTTGTCCTGGAAAACCGAAGGCAACCATCCCGACGATTGTCCAAGACGACGATCCTGTGTTTCGTCGCATCAACACTGGCGTCGACACTTGGGCTGTGTCGACCCCGCGAATGGTCGACAATTTCCTCGACTTCAGCCACTTTCCCTATGTGCACACGGGAACCTTCGGCACCGGCCTAGACCCCTTTGTGCCCAAACTCGAACTTGGTCAACTCGACGACGACTTCTACGGCTATGTCTACGAAGTCGATGCCGCCAACCCAGAAGAGGCCGTAGTCACCAGCGGCAGCGACGACGATGTCGTGCACAGGCTGATGTCAACCGGATTCAGTTTGCCGTTCATTGTCCGGAGCACAATTCGTTACGACGATGGGCTTGAACACATTCTGCTGCTGTGCAGCACACCCATCGATGACACTAACTCGCTGTTTACGTTCGTGGTGTGGCGCAACGACGATCACAGCACCGATGCCCAGGAAATCGTCGAGTTCGACCGCGCCATTGGTGCCGAAGACAAGCTCATGCTCGAGATGGTTCCAGGAACCCTGGCGCTCAGCCGCACCGGCTTGGTGAACGTTCAATCGGACAAACCGTCAGTCGAATGGCGACGGCGCTTTGCCGACCTAGTTGGAGCAGAACAATGATCAAAGGCATGAACCACGCGGTGCTATATGTGCGAGACGCTCAAGTGCACCGGCGGTTCTATACCGATGTCCTGGGGTTCTCAACCGTCATCGATGGCCCCGGGCCGTTTGTGTTCATGAGAGCTCCGAACTCGCAGAACCATCACGACATTGCCTTCTTCAGCATTGGCGAGGGTGCCGGGGCATCCGAAGCTGGCCGCAGCACGGTGGGCATGTACCACCTGGCGTGGGAAGTCGAAACTCTCGCTGAGCTTGTCGAAATGGAGAAGCGGTTGACCGCGGCCGGCGTACTCACGGGTGGGTCCGACCATGGCGGAAACAAAAGCCTCTACTGCATGGACCCTGACGGGCTCGAGTTCGAGGTCATGTGGCTAGTACCGCCAGAGTTCTGGGGTGAGGCCGAGAACCAGGCCATCGTCGAGCCCCTCGACTTGGCGGCCGACCAGAAGAAGTTTGCCGAGTTGATGGGCATCGGCACGTGAACCTAGCCAACCAGTACTGCTACTTCTTCGACGACGACGAGTTCAAGGAAACCGACAGACCCGGATTCCGGCGACGGGTGATAACTGGTGACAACCTTCAGCTGTGCTTCTGGCGTATCGCCGGGGGCTCAGCGGGCTCCTTCTTGCACAAACACGACGAACACGAACAACTCGGTGTCATCGTGAGGGGCGCACTCGATTTCCGGATCGGAGCCGATGAGGTCGGTGGCGATGCTGATGGTGATGTTCAGGAGCGCGTCGTAGTTGGCACCCATCAGGCATACCTAGCTCCGCTAGGCGTCTGGCATGGCGACAGCGTGTTTGTCGGCGATGACGAATACGACGAGTGTTGGATTCTCGATGTGTTTTCACCACCACGCGACGATCTAAGGAACGACTGATGGCCGATTGGCGTTTGGCTGTCGACATCGGCGGCACCTTCACCGACGTCGTGCTTCTCGATGCCGCCTCTGGCCGCATAGTTGTCGACAAGACGCTCACCACGCCCAACGCACCGCTCGATGGTGTGCGCAGCGGCGTCACCCAACTGCTCGCAAAGGCTGGCGTGTCTCCGAGCGACATCACGGCGCCGATTGTGCACGCCACAACGCTCATTACTAATGCCCTTATCGAAGGGAAGACCGGTCGAGCCGGGCTCGTTGCAACCAAGGGTTTTGGAGACACGCTGCTAATTCGCGACGAACACCGCTACGACATGTACGACCTCCAGATCGAGTTTCCCGCGCCACCTATCCCACGCGACCGCACCTTCGAACTGCGAGAGCGGGTGACGGCAAGCGGTGAGGTTCTTATCGACCCAACCGAGGCCGACATGGCCGCGGTGGCGGCGGATCTTGCCTTGGCCAAGGTCGAGTCGATAGGCATCTGCTTTCTGAACTCATACGTCAACGGAGCGACCGAGGCCAAGGTGGCTGACTTTCTCCGAGGCGAACTTGGTGTGCCTGTGTGCATTTCGTCTGAGATCTCGCCCCAGATTCGTGAGTACCCTCGTATGACCACAACGGCGTGTAACGCGGCCACCATGCCGGTTATTGGCCCGTACCTCGATGAGCTTCAGAAGTGGCTGACCGCGGTCGGGTTTGGCGGGTCGGTGCTGATGATGCTGTCGAATGGCGGCGTAGTGTCGGCCGACGATGCGGCCAAGGGCCCAATACGGCTGGTCGAATCAGGCCCAGCGGCTGGTGCGTTGGCTGGCAGCTGGTTTGCCAGGCGCATGGGTGTCGACCGGTTGTTGTGCTTCGACATGGGCGGAACCACTGCCAAGGCGTGCCTCATCGAGAACGGCGAGCCAGAGCTCACCACATCGTTCGAGGTTGCTCGGGCGTATCGATTCAAGAAGGGTTCGGGCTATCCGGTATCGGTGCCTTCGGTCGATCTGGTCGAGATCGGCGCTGGTGGTGGAAGCCTGGCCAGGGTCGACCAATTCGGGTTGCTAAAGGTCGGCCCAGAGTCGGCGGGCGCCGATCCTGGGCCCGCCAGTTATGGGCGCGGCGGGTTAGTCCCAGCTGTGACCGATGCCGATGTCGTGCTCGGTTTGCTCGACCCGGCCGCATTCCTCGGTGGCGATATGGCCCTCGATGCGTCGTTGGCCGAGGCTGCAATCGACGAGGTCGCAAACGGGCTTAGCCTCGACCGCATCGACACCGCGGTGGGAATCCACGAGGTCGTCAACCAGAACATGGCCGCGGCGGCATCGATGCACGGCGTCGAGATGGGTGTTGATCTTCGCGGTATCCCGCTTATCGCCTTCGGTGGAGCCGGGCCCGTGCACGCCTGCGGAGTCGCCGAGCTGCTCGAGGCCGACACGGTGGTGTTCCCAGTCAACGCCAGTGTGTTGTCGGCGTTCGGCACTCTGGTTTCGCCTGTCCGCATCGATCTGGCCCGTTCGTGGCCTGGGCTCATCGACAAGATCGACGCCGCCGCGCGAGACACACTTCTAGACGATCTCAGAAGCGAGGGCCGTCGAGTGCTTCAAGCCGCTGGGGTCCCTGCCCGAGACGTTGTGTTTCGTTATGGCGTCGACGTCCGGTACAGCGGACAAGGCAACGAGATCACGATCTGGGTAGGCGAAGGCGAAGTCTGGCCAGCCGCCGATGCCGACGTCAGGTCGGGTTTCGAATCCGAATACCGGCGTATTTACGGAATGGCTATCCCCGACGTGCAGGTAGAGGTCATTACGTGGAGGTTGTCGGCCACGGCTACCACATCGGTGGTCGAGCCCGATACGTCTCTCGCTGCTAGTACGGGACCGCCGAAGCCCACGGGCACTCGATCGATGGTGTTCGGCCGCGGGGTCAGCGCTGTAGCGGCGCCGGTGTACGAGCGAGCAAACCTACGCGCTGGTGACAGTTTCGATGGCCCAGCCGTGGTCGAGGAACGTGAGACCACCTCTGTTATCCGCCCGGGGTGGTCAGTTGAGGTGTCGGTCGATGGCAGCTTGCTGGCGACCAGGCGAACTAAGAAGGGCGAACAAACATGACCCTTGCCGAAACCAGGCCAGACGGGTTCGACCCTATAGAGCTCGAGATCTTGTGGCAGTCACTCATCTCCACGGTGAACGAGCAAGCTCGAGCTTTGCAGAGGTCGGCCTTCTCGCCCATAGTTCGCGAAGCAGGCGACCTCGCCAACGCGGTGTTCGACCGTCGTGGCCGCATGGTGGCCCAGGCTGTTACCGGCACCCCAGGACACATCAACTCCTTAGCTATTGGCGCGGCCAAGATGCTCGACGAGTATCCAATCGATTCCCTCGATCCTGGCGACGTACTCATCACCAACGATCCGTACAAGACGGCGGGCCAGCTCCTCGATGTCACGGTGCTGGTGCCAGCTTGGCGTGATGGTCGGGTCATTGCGCTGTTTGGTTCGACTATCCATCACACCGACGTTGGTGGTTACGGCATCGGTGCAGGCGGCCGCGATGTGTTCGAAGAAGGTTTGTGGATCCCGATTTGCAAGCTGATGAAAGGTGGCAATCGCAACGACGACGTGTGGAAATTCATCATGTCGAACGTTCGGCAGCCCGATCACATGACGGGCGACCTGCACGCCCAGATGGCATCTGGCGAGGTTGGCGCTCAGCGACTGTCGACGCTCTGCGATGCTCATGGCCTCAACGACATCGAGGCTTTGGCCGACGAGATTATCGACCGCTCTGAGGCAGCTACTCGCGAGACAATCCGCGAGTTGCCGGCCGGAACCTATGAGGCCAGCGCGGTACTCGATCTAGCCGACGGAAGTCGTATCGATATTGTGTGTGCGCTCACCGTCGACGCCGACGCCGGCGAGATCACGGTCGACTACGAAGGCTCGTCGCCGGCATCGCCGTGGGGAATCAACGTGGTCATGAACTACACCCACGCCTACACAACCTTCGCTGTCCGTTCGGTGCTGAACCCCGATATTCCCAACAACCACGGCAGTCTTGGGCCAATCAAGGTCAAGGCTCCGGTTGGTTCGATCGTCAACGCGGTCTCGCCTCAACCAGGTACTGCGCGTCATGTTGTTGGTATGTTCCTGCCGAACGCGCTGCTAAAGGCACTGGCTCAGGTGCGGCCAGAGGCTGCGATGGCTGAGGGCGCGGGGGCTGTTTGGACCATGCAGGTCAACGGCAGTTATCCCGATCGAAGCCCGTTCATTACCGCCATGTTCACCTATGCCGGAGGCGTGGGTGCTAGATACTCCAAACCCGGCCTCGACGCGTGCTCGTACCCGACCGGGGTGTCGGCTGTTCCGATCGAAGTAGTCGAGGCCTCGGCGCCGATCCGGTTCAACGAAAAGTCACTGCGACCAGGGTCGGGTGGCAGCGGTGCCCAGTCGGGCGGTCTTGGCCAGACAATCGAGTTCACCGTCGCAACCGAGCAACCCTGGCAATTGAACGCGGTCACCAGTCGCCTCGCTGAGCCTCCGCTTGGGATCTTCGGAGGTGGGGCCGGAAGTGCTGGGAGTTTCACGGTCAACGGCGAAAAGGTCGAGACCCAGGCCCGCATCAGCCTCGCCGGCGGCGACGTTGTACGCCTCGAGCTGCCTGGCGGAGGCGGCTATGGCCCAGCTACCGACACGGCACCGGCGAGCGACCTACCAGCAAAGACTCACAGTGAGGATTGACCAGTGACCAGCGCGGCCGATGCGGCTACGTTCGCGGCCGTCTGGTGTGGCGGAGTCGAGGATCACCCAGACAGCACATTTCTGATCTTCGAAGCGCCCGACGGGGTTGTGTCGCAATGGACGTATGGCGAGTTCGACGAAGAGGTCGGGCGGGTAGCCGCGTTGCTGGTTGCTAACGGAGTTGGTCGTGGCTCGGCGGTCCATCTGGCGTTGACGAACTGCCCCACATTTGTGGCCATTTGGCTGGCGTCGGTACGGTTGGGCGCCTGGATCGTGCCGAGCGACCCGATGAGCCGCACCCCAGAACTAGCCGACCACATGGGACGTACCGCGCCCACTGTTGGATTCTGCTCGGCTGACAGAGCCGACACATATAGCGCTGCGATGCCCGACACGATGGTTGTCGTCGAAATCGACGAGGCTGATGCTCTGTTTGGTCCGTTTCCAGCGGTCGGCTTGGCAAAGTCGGACGGCTTCGAACGGCCTGCACCCGCGCCACAAGATCGAGCCGCGGTCGTCTTCACCAGCGGCACGACCGGGCGCCCAAAGGGCGTGGAGATCTCTCAGGCCAACTATGCCTTTGCGGGCCAAACCATGGCCGCTGCGTCCGATCTAGCAGCAACCGATCGCCAGTTGGTGGTACTGCCGTTGTTTCATGTGAATGCCCAGTACTACTCGTTCGCTTCGGCCATCTGGGCTGGTGCGTCGGTGGCGCTGATGCATACGTTCTCGGCCAGCGGTTTCCTGGGCCAGGTCGCCAGGCATCAGGCAACATGCGCCAGCCTGTTCGCGGCACCGATTCGTATGATTCTGGCCCGCGGTGAAGCCATCGACGGAGTCGGCTTGCGTCACTGCTGGTTCGCCCAGAACCTGGCCGATGACCAATATGACACGTTCGCCAGATGGATTGGCTGCCGACCCCGACAGCTATATGGCATGACCGAGACCATCCCTGCGGTTTTGACCGATCATGCTGAGGCTCCGAGAGCTGATTCGATGGGTTTCGTTACTGGTGGCTGCCAAGTCGAGATTCACGATGCGGCCGGTGTGCCCACCGCCGATGGAGAGGTTGGCGAGATCGTGGTGGGCGGCGAACCCGGCATTACGCTTTTCACGTCGTACCTCGACGATCCCGAAACCACCGATGCGAGTTATAGAGGTTCGTGGTTCGGCACCGGCGACCGGGCGTCACGCGATGCCGATGGTCGGTTCTTCTTTGATGGCCGCCGTTCCGATGTGCTCAAGGTGGCTGGCGAGAACGTCTCAACTGTTGAGGTAGAGGCGGTACTCACGTCTCACCCACTGATTCTTGAGGCTTCGGTAGTTGGTGCCGCAGACCCAATTCGCGACGAAGTTCCGGTTGCGTTCGTGGTTGCCGCCGATGCGGCCAACCCGCCCACCGTCGAGGCGTTACAAGAGTGGTGTCAGCAGCATCTGGCCAAGGTTAAACAACCCCGCGATTACACGCTCCTCGACGAACTACCTCGCACCAGCGTTGGCAAGATCCGCAAGTTCATTCTGAAGAGAGAGGTCGATGCCCGATGAGCATCCTCAGCGCCGAACTGTTGGCGAAATTCGATTCGTCCATTGAAGACGTCTCGACGGCGGCCACGATGCCGCCAGAGGTGTATACCTCGGCCGAGTTTCTCGATTTCGAGAGCGAAGCACTGTTCATGACCCAGTGGTTGTGTGTGGGACGTTCCGAACGTATCCCCGAGGTCGGCGATTGGTTCACCGTCACCCTTGTCGATGAGCCCATCATCGTTGCTCGAGACAAACAAGGCGTCGTCCGGGCTATGTCGGCTGTATGTCAACACCGAGCCATGCAGGTTTGCCAAGGCAGCGGCAACAACACCACGTTCAAGTGCCCTTATCACCATTGGAATTATGGCCTCGACGGACGCCTGCTCGGTGCGCCGGCCATGGATAGGACGGCCGACTTTGCGAAGAGCGACTGGGGGCTCCCACAGTTGCGGGTTGAGGAGTGGCTTGGATTCGTGTTCGTGAACTTCGACGACGATGCCGCGCCCCTCGCTCCTACGTTGCAGCGCTATATGCCATACATCGAAAACTACGACATCGAAAACGCTATATGTCCTGGCACATTCACGTTGGAGAACATGCCGTGGAACTGGAAGGTGATGTTCGAGAACTTTAACGATGGGTATCACGCCAATCGTCTTCATCAATTCGTGCAGGATTTCTGCCCATCGTCGATGACTGGGTTCCCCGAGCCATGGGATGACGATTCCAATGTCATCTTCCGTACCGCTGGCTACACACACATCGATGGCGGATTTAACGCCACCCATCGCGTGATCATGAACGTGTTCCCCAACCTCACCGAACAAGAGCGTACGAGGTCGACCTTTGCTCTCATACCGCCGACGTTGTGCTTCGGCACCGCTCCCGACCAGTGTTTCTTCTTCTTGATCAGACCAACGGGGCCCGAAACCATCGATGTTGAGATTGGTTACATCTTCCATCCTTCGTCGCTCGTTGATCCGCTGTTCGACGAAAAGCTGGCACTGTCCGATGCCGGTGTGCAGGTCTTCGTGCAACAAGATCAAGACGCCACCGACAAGGTGCAACGGGGCTTGAGGTCGCGTTTTGCGCCACGGGGACGGTACTCGTGGCAAGAGGAGAGCCATGTTCAGTTCAACCGTTGGTTGGTACAGCGATACCGCAACGCTTGGCCTGAATCGTTACCGTCGGTGAATTAAACAAGATAAAGCTTGAGTTAGGGCCGTCTGCCGGTTAATACTTCAAGACACACCTTGAATTATTAATCCAAGCTTCGAAAGGCAATTCCATGATCCTCGAACATGCCAACGTCACCGTCTCCAACCCCGAAGAATCAGCTGAACTCTTGACTCGCCTGTTCGGTTGGCACGTCCGCTGGCAGGGACGATCGGGTCTGGGTGGTCGAACAGTACATGTCGGGACCGACGACGCGTACCTGGCTCTGTACACAACGGAGCGAGACACCGGCCAAGTATCCGACACA
>JAADHX010000164.1 GCA_013151655.1 Actinomycetota bacterium | reverse complement strand
ACGTCAGACGGTGTGGTGACCGTTCCGGTCCGCGACGTTGTCGCCGAGTTCGCGGATCAAGCAACCGAAGCACTAGACCGGCTCGACTTGGGTCACAGCGGCAGCTTCGGACGCGGCTCGCGAGTTCGACGCCGCCGCCGAGTCGAGCGCGGCTGAAGCAGCACCAAGATCACCAGCAGAAATTGCCGAACCAGCAGCCGCCAAGTCGGCAGCCGTCGCCGGATCGCCAACCGCCTGCGTCTCAGACAACTGGGCAAGCCGCTCGGCCAACCGGTCAAGAGCATCGGCATCGAGATCCTCCAACGACTCGGCCGNNNCGCCGCGGCGAGTTGACCGGCAGCCGACTCGCCACCAGCGCTGCTGAGCGGCGATACCGCAAGGGTGCGTTCCAAACCTTCGATGGCCGCGCGTTGGGAAAGTGCAGCGGCGTCGAGTTGTTCGTCTAGCTCGGTCTCGGCCGCCTCGAGCCTCTGAAGAGCTTGTTCGATATCGGTGATGTCTCGAAGCTCCTGGGCCAAGTCCTCGATAGTTGCGACTGCTTCCTCGGTGGCAGGTAGCTCTTCAAGCTCGCGGGCTGTCTCTACGAGTTCGTCGGCGACAGCCTCGATCGCCTCGTCGCGTTCGGCTGCCGCGACCCGCGCTGCGTCTTGGGGATTAGTTATCAGGATCATGAACCCGCCAACCATCAGCAAGGCCATAACAACCAACCATCGCGACCACCGGGGGCGCACTGGCAACGAGTCGGCCAACTCATGAGGCACCGAATCAACGGCACGCTGAACGACCATCGGGGCAAAGGCATCAGCCCGGTCGACCTCGAAAGCAGTGGCCAACGCATCGTGGTTACGACTGCCGTTGTCAATAGCTCTGGCCACAACCAGCGGCGAGATCGGCAGCAGCACCGCCACCCCCAACATCACGAACACGGCCCCAACAAAGATCGCGATTGCCGAGGTCTCGGCCCACACCCACGGCCTGAACCGCGCGGTTACGACGAGCAGCAGAGAGATCGAAGCAACCGCGGGAAGCACCATCTCGGCGCTCGCCACCGCCCAGACCACACGAAGGCGTCGCCTCCCGAGTGCCACCAGTTCGGCCAGCGAACTGGGCACAGAGCCTGGCAGTTCGTTCACCTTTCGGTCCGGGCCGGGGTTCGCACTCTGACTGTCGCAATGCCAATCGAAAGATAGATCACGGTCAGCGACGCAACGAGGTACCAGCGCCAGAGGTTGGTCGCCTCGGTGTTTGGCCTGGCCTGGAAGTCGCCAACCCGGCTGACCTCGTCGAGGCCCTGCCTGGCCGCGCCCAAGGGGGTACTGGTGTCGTCGCCAGGGAACTGCCCGATGCTGTCGAACACATCGGCAGTGGCGAAGAACGGATTGAGCATGAGAACTTCTTTAGGCGGGTTGACGTCGTCGAACCCTCTGGCATCGTCGAGCACTGCCAAAGCTCCGAATGCAATGAGTGATCCAATCGAGATCATCAACACAAACCCGTAGGCCAGGACCGTCGCGACCTGGACTCGTTTGGCCACCGCCGAGCATGCAACTCCAACCGCGCCAACCATCGTGGCCGTCAACAACACCATGCCGACACCCTTGGCCACGTCGAGGATCGTGATGCCACCAACTAGGTAGGTAAGGGCGAGGAGCGGAGTGGTTAGGAGGATCAGGAGGGCAGTAAAGACAATGGCCGCGGCCATCTTGCCGAGCACAATCGACAACGGCGACATCATCGATACTTGAAGCGGCAGCAAGGTTTGACGTTCGCGTTCGCCCGCTATTGATCCCGAGGTTGTGGCCGGCATCAAGAACAAGACCACCAACAACATTCCCGACAACAACCATTCGAATACCGAACGCCCGATCTCTGCCACGTTGATGAGCTGGGGCCCGAACTGGTTCGTCTGATTGTTGCCCACGCCAGCACGAAAACTGCGGTTAACAGCCCCAGCCAAACCGTTATGGCCACTGCGGCCCGGGGCGTAAGCATGCGCCTTGCCATCTCACGACCGAGCACCGGGCTGCGCCACCACGACACTCTCCCGATCGTTCTTGGTTCTACTTGCACTGGTTGATCGGGTGCTGGTTGATCGGATGTTGGTCCGCTTGTGGCCGTCATTGCACGATCCCCTCGGTAACCGAAAGAAACACGGCTTCGAGGCCCGAACTGACCTCTACATACTCGAGCACGTCGCGATCTTCGAGAATGAACCGTCGTAGTAGATCGACCTGCGCAGCCTCGTCGTCGACCAGGAAGTCCTCTTCGGTTCCGTCGGCGAAGCGCACTTTGACAGCTCTTTGACCACCGAGTCGTTCGAGGATCTCCCTCGGCGGCCCCGATGCCAGCAGTTTTCCGGCCTCGACAATGCCGACGTGGGTGCAGATTTCTTGCAGCTCGCTGAGAATATGGCTGCTGACGATGATGGTCTTGCCCATCGACTGAAGGTGAGCAATCAGTTCTCGCAGCTCGACCCTGGCCCGCGGGTCGAGCCCCGATGCCGGTTCGTCGAGGATGAGCAGTTCGGGGTCGTGTACCAATGCCCTGGCCAGGCTCAACCGCTGTTTCATGCCACGGCTCAGCGAGTTGACCTCGGCGTCGCGTTTGACGGACAATTCGACCAGTTCGAGTAACCCGGTGATCAGGTCTGGACGTTCCGATTTATCTATGCCGTAGGCCCCGGCAAAGAAGTCGAGGTAGTCAGATACGGACATCCCGTCGTATACACCTAGACCGTCGGGCATATAGCCAATACGAGACCTCACCTCGATTGGTTGCAACACAGGGTCGAAACCGAGCACGCTCAACGAACCAGCCGTAGGCAGCAGCAAAGACGCCATCATGGTCATTAGCGTCGACTTGCCGGCCCCATTGGGGCCAATCAGTCCGTAAACCGCACCGCGGGGCACAATCAGGTCGATCGCGTCGACCGCGGCCAGACTGCCATACATCTTGGTGAGGGCTCGACTCTCGATGGCCCAGTCGTGGCACTGGTCAGATCGTTCGGCGGCGTAGTCGAGGCTCATGATCCACCAACTCGTTCGA
>JAADHX010000276.1 GCA_013151655.1 Actinomycetota bacterium | reverse complement strand
AGTGCCATTGCCTGAATCTGTAGGGTTGCCTGGATGGGTCAACGCGAAGACAACAAGGCACACACGAGACGAAACCTCGCAGACGCGGCGGTAAGGCTGTTCACGGCGCACGGCTTCGACAAGGTGACTATGGCCCAGGTTGCAGCCGGGGCGGAAGTTTCTCGGCGAACCGCGTTTCGGTACTTCGAAACGAAAGAGGATCTGGTCGTGCACTACCCGGCCGCATGGATGGGAGTCTTTGACCAATCGATCAAAGCCAATCAAGGCAGGCCAGTAGGGGCAAGGATCCGCGAGGCCAGCCACGGCGTTGCAGACTTCATCGAGTCGGACCCTGATGCTGTGAGACAGCTATTTGTCCTCGCCTTTTCCCATCCGTCCCTGGCGGCGAGGTACACGGCTAGCTCCAGACTGTGGACCCAACACCTGGCCGCGGAGATTGGCAGCGACCTTGACGCTGGCCCCCAGTCGGTCGCGCACGTCACCATGCTCGCTGCAGCGGTCATGGGCATCATCGGCAGCGTCTGTGAAACATGGGCCACAAGCGATCAGCCGATGAAGCCCTTGCTCGACACCGGCTTAGACCTCCTTGCGGAGCCATTCGCGGCCATCGAGCGGGGCGACTTCTAACAGGGTGCGGTCAGGGGCGCTAGATCAGGCACCAGCCCGAACACCGAGCCGGACCGACCAGGACCCCAGCTGCGATGTCCACACAAAGGCGGGAATTGCCGAGGTTGTCGAAAGAGACATCAAGAAGCGAGCGCCACGAAACGTCGACTCTGTGCGCCGACGGTTCGGTTAACGCCGCCTCGGAATTGTGCCGTCCCATTCCGATAGAGGCGCACAATGCCATGCCCAGCCGCTCAAACGGGGCGAATCACCCAGCTCGATCCGTCCATTAGCCCACAAGAGCCGCGGCCACGAATCGGAGGGTGGCATCGCCGCAGAACCGCTCGGCTCAACCTCAACCCATGGAAACAGCCGCCCCAGAACCGCATTCACAACGCCGACGTCTGGAGCAAACGGCACTCCGAGGCCAAGCGACGCGTCATAAGTGTGAATCAACATCTCGTCGCAAGCCATCGCCGCGAAACCAGACGGATCAGCAGTACCCATCGGATGAAACCCCCGCGCCGAACCAGGCGAAGTCTCCACGACTGCGGCCACCACCTCTCCGTGGGTTACGAACGTGTCGAGAACATCAACCGCCAGCCCGTTGGTCTTGACCCGAAGCTCGACGGGCTCAAGGTCCTTTCCGCCCGCGGCAAGATCGATCGAGTACCACAAACATCCTGTCGCCGCGTGGGCCACAACCTCAATCACCGACATATCGAGATCCGGAATCGAAGCCGACCAATCGCGGTCGAGACACGAACGAAGGAACGATCCGCATTCGGCAGCTGTCCCTCGGATCTCCTCTGCCCCGATCACACTGTTAGCCGTGTCATGCCAGCTGCGCCTAGCGAGTTCGAAGATCGACAGGTAGGTGGCCAAGGTCGGACAGAGTCAGCAGGCTGAATGCATGATTCGGACCGACCTGAATAGTGGTGGCCACCGAAATCGAGGCATGAAACGTGACGAACCTCTCCCACTCCCACGGCACCGGAGCTACGCCAAGCAAATGTGACAGAACCATCGAGTTCGTGCCGGCGTGAGCGAACACCAGCACCGAGATCTCGTCGACAGAATCATCATCAGAAGGCTCACCTTGGGCAATATCCCAAGTCGGCAAATCGTGATCGGACCGAACCACGCCAAGCTCGGCCAATGCCTCATCGAGGCCAGACGTCACACGATCATGAAAGTCCGAGACCGCCTCGCCACCTTCCAAACCGCTCCACTGAGCGGTCGGGTCGCGCCGTCGATGGGCGGCAAAGACCTCAAGAGCATTGTGATCGGTGCCTTCCCAGTCGGGGTTTTGGATCTCCTCAAGAAACGGCTTGATCTCAGATGTACGGCGAGCCAGCTCAAGGAACGGTTCCGACGTCTGCCTAGCCCGAAGTTTCGGCGAGACCCAGATGTGGTCAAAGTGCTGATCGGCTAACGCGGCTCCAGTTATGTAGGCCTGTCTACGCCCGATTGGTGTGAGTCGGGGGTCATCTCGATTAATGCCGCCTTCGACCCAAGCGGGCTCACCATGTCGTACAAGAACGAAGCGCATGCTGCGACAGGGTAGCCTTCGCCACTATGAGCGCCGCGACGATGCAGTTCAAGAAAGGCACCAAGGTCATAGCGACCGAAGGCCTACGTGGAGTACCAGAAGGCACCCGAGGTAAAACCAGCCGAGGGGTCGGCCTCACCTGGTTTAGATACCGCGTCTATTTCGACAACGGTGTAGAGCTCGGGTCCATAGGTCAAGACAAGCTGGTTCGGGCCGAGAACTGGCCGCAATTCCAGGTCGACCGAGAAAAGGCCGCCAAAGTGGCCGCCAAAGCCGCCGAGGATGCAAAGAACGCGCCGGTCCCGGCACCCGTCGCCGCAGCCGCACCCGCTGACGCCTCAGCCGGCAACGACCGATTGGCTGCTCTCATGGCCAAGTCCAAAGCTGCAAGAAACAAAGGCGGCGGCTCCGAAGACTCTCCGGCGCCAGAACCGGCCGCCGAGGCAACTCCGGCCGCGGCTGGCGGCAACGACCGATTGGCTGCCCCAATGGCCAAATCGAAGGCCGCACGAGAGGCCCAGGACTAGATGACTGATCTCGAAACCGACCCTATATTGTCCAGCCGGACCGAACGAGCCCAAATGCGAAGCGAACGCGGCGTCGACTTTGCCCCGCCCACGTTCGAAACCGTTGCCGAAGAGCGCCAGTACCTCAAAGAGAAGTTGGCGGGCTGTTTCCGTCTGTTCGGACGCCTCGGGTTCGGCGAGGGGGTCGCCGGACACATAACGGTCCGCGATCCAGGAAAGCCCGATCATTTCTGGGTTAATCCGTTTGGGATGAGCTTCCGACGAATTCGGGCTTCGGACCTCCTGCTCGTCAGCCACGAGGGCGACATCGTCGAAGGTTCGTTGCCGCTCAACGCCGCGGCGTTCGCCATTCATAGCCAGATTCACGCGGCCCGCCCAGATGTCGTCGCGGCCGCCCACTCCCATTCCATCTACGGCAAAACCTTTTCATCGCTCGGGCAGCCCCTCCTACCGATAACCCAGGATGCGTGCGCCTTTTTCGATGATCATGCGGTGCATCACGACTTCGGGGGAGTCGTGGCCGACGTTGCCTATGGCAAGTCGCTTGCGGCCACACTGGGCGACCGCAAGGCCTTGATCCACCAAAACCACGGGCTCATCACGGTTGGCGAAACGCTCGACGCCGCCGTTTGGTTCTTTGTGACCATGGAGCGAAGCTGCCAAGCACAGTTGTTGGCCCAAGCAGCCGGAACCCCGATCGTTATCGACGACGAGACAGCTGCCCACACGCGTGGCCAAGTCGGTTCGATGCTGGCCGGGTGGTTTAGTTTCCAGCCCCTATGGCAAGACATCTGCGATACCGAGCTCGGCTTCCGCGAGTAGCGAAACAGAGGGCACTGAGCGAGTAGCGAAATAGATCGATGGGGTCGCCGTTGTCTTGGTATGACGTTCAATCGTACTACTGGCGCGAGTGTCGCGCCCACCGTCGCCGATCCGGATTTGACAACATCGCGCGTCGTGCTTGTCGATGTTGACCGGACGTTGCTCCGCGGATCCAGCCTTGTAGCTCTCGTACGTGTTCTAGTGGCAGCGGGACTGGTTCCGCGCCGGACTTTGCTTCGAGCTGTCGTGCGAGGTGTTGTGTTTTCGCGCTTAGGGTCTTCTGATCGGCAGGCCAGCCGCGTGATGCAGCAGGTGCTGCGTTCGGCCAAGGGATGTTCCGTCGCCGAACTGGCGGCCTTCACTGAGGCCGTCGCTGCCGACCTAAGGGCCAATCTCAGAACTTCGATGGAGTTACGCCTCCGCACCCACATCGACGATGGCGACTTCGTTGTACTGCTGTCTGCTGCGCCTCAGCAGTTGGTGGAATCGCTGGCCGAGGTTGTGGGGGCCCATCGGGCCGTCGGCACTCGAGGTCACGTGGCGGACGGCCGCTTCACCGGCGAACTTGACGGTGCGTTCTGTTACGGGTCCGGTAAGTTGGAAAGGTTGCGCAGCGCTATTGGTCCAGTCGATTTGACAAAGGCCGTCGCATACGCGGACTCGGCGTCTGACTTGCCGATACTGGCATCGGTTGGTTCGCCCATAGCGGTGCAGCCAGATCGACATCTCCGAAGTGTGGCCCGGCATCGAGGCTGGCCCGTCCTTCTCGACTAGACGTCGAGGTCTTCAGAGATCGACAGGTCGAATGGCACGTCTAGGCATCGTTTCACCCAAAGATCGATGTCGTCGCTCGATGCGCTGACAACACGCAGCATGACCGACACGGTCTCGCATAGCATCTGCTGCGGATTCTCGAAGTTGAGGCCAAAATCGGGGCTCATTATCATTCCGCTTGACCGTCCGATCAGCGCGGTGATGAAGTCGACCGATACTGCCTCATGGGACTCGGTTAGGGCGAGGGTTGCCGCGCCTCGAACTGCTTGAAGTTGGTTTTCGTCTGGCCACAATCGGTGCAGAGCTGCGTTGTAAATCAGCCCAGCGAACTCGGGGTCCAGGTTGGCTCGATGAACTGATGCCACGACGAACGAACACATCGGTCCGTAACCCTCGGTGCCAAGTTGATCGAGAATCTTGCACACGAGTTCGTTTTGGCACTTGCGCGCCTGATCCATCACGGTGGTGATCATGTGTTCGCGGTCGTCGAAGTGGTTGTAGAACGATCCGAGGGCCACATCGGCTCGGTCGGTTATGTCCGAGATGGTTACGTGGGTGAAGCCGCGCTCAGAGAGTAACTGGCGGCTTGAAACGAGTAGCGAAGCCCGCGTTTGCGCCGCTCTACGTTGGGCTCGATTAGTTCCTTCGGTCTTTTCCACCACAGCCCCCGGTCTGCGTCCTTAACGCGCGTCCCACCGCTACGCAAGGAATATAGCGCATCACTCATAGTGGTGCGGGTGGTGTTGTTGAACGATCAAGTTTCGAAATTGTGCCAGTTCGAGTTAGTCGCCTCTGAAGGCCCCCAGCTGCCTCGCTGATAGGTCATCACCGGAGGAACGTTTGTCAGCGCGTTCTGGACGATGCGCCACTGTTCTTCGACTCCATCTTGGCGGCCAAACCGAGTTGGGTCGCCATCGAGCGCGTCGTCGAGTAGCTGTTCGTATGCGTCGGCACCTTCGCCGAGCTCCTCTTGGGATGACACCGTGAGTTCGACAGGCTGGGTAGTGAGCGCACCGCCGGGGGCTTTGGCTTGCATGGCCAAGGTGATCACATCGGTGGGTTTCATTTCGAAGCGGAGATGATTTGGCTTCGGAGTCTCGCCATCGGAGGCGAACAGCAGGCGGGGAGGGCGCCTAAACTCGACGACAGCATCGGTGACGGTCGCTTTGAGGGCCTTGCCGGCCCTGACCCGAAACGGCACGCCAGCCCAGCGCCAGTTGTCAATCTCAAATGTCATCTCGACATAGGTTTCGGTGTCTGAACCTGGATCGACGCCTTCTTCGTCGAGGTAACCTTCGAATTGGCCGCGAATGACCGTCGACGGGTCGATAGTGCGAATCGCCTTCAGAACTCGAAACTTCTCGTCTCGCAGCGCGTCGGCATCGGCAGAAAGTGGCGCATCCATCGCGAGGAACACAACCATCTCAAGTAGATGATTCTGGACGACGTCTCGAAGCGTTCCAACCTTGTCGTAGAAGCTGCCCCGCCCCTCGATCCCGAATGACTCAGCCATCGTGATCTGCACTGAATCGACATGGTTTCGGTTCCAGATTGGCTCAAGAAGCGAGTTGGCGAAACGGAATACGAGCAGGTTCTGAATCGGTTCCTTACCAAGAAAATGGTCGATTCTGAAGGTCCGGTCTTCGCTCACATGTCTGGCGAGCACGGCGTTCAGTTCTTTGGCCGAAGCCAAATCACGGCCGAACGGTTTCTCGACAACCACTCTGGCCGTGTTGGTTAGACCAGCGTTGGCCAAACCAGTGATGACGTCATCGAAAAGACTCGGTGGAATGGCGAGGTACATCAGCGGACAGTTAGACCCGGCTAGGGCTTCAGCCAGCCGCGGATACATCACTGGGTCGGTGTAACCGCCAGACACGAATTGCATGCCTTCGATGAGTTGGCAGAAGGCCTCCTCGTCGAACGCGATACCAACTCTGTCCACGTGGGCCTCAACCGAATCTCGCGCGTATCGCGCTAAGTCGTCGCCGTCCCACGCACTTCGCCCAACGCCGATGACCGGCATGCCCAACCGGCCTCGGACCGTCAGATCGTACAGCGCTGGAAACAGCTTCTTCTTGGCGAGGTCGCCAGATGCGCCGAACAGAACTACAGCGTCGCCTCGATGGTTGCTCATTGTTCGGCGGCAATGACGGCATGGCCGCCAAACTGGTTGCGCAGAGCTGCTATCACCTTCATTGAGGGCGAGTCTTGCTGTCTGCTAGTGAACCTGGCGAACAGTGCCGCACTCATTACCGGTACCGGAACAGCGCGATCGACAGCTTCTTGAACTGCCCAACGCCCATGTCCGGAGTCGTTTGCGTAACCAGCTATTGACTCGAAGCCTGGGTCCTCGTCCATGGCGTTGACGAGGAGTTCGAGAAGCCAGCTACGAACCACCGATCCATGCCTCCAGACCTCGATGCCATCGTGGGTGTTCAACCCCTCTGGTCCGGCTTCGAGCAATTCGTACCCCTCGGCGTATGCCTGCATCATTCCGTATTCGACTGCGTTATGCACCATCTTGGTGTAGTGGCCACAACCCGCTGGCCCTACATGGGCCACCCCCTCGTCTGGGCCTAACGAGTCGAGGATTGGCTGTACCCGACCGACGTCTTCATCGGTGCCGCCGACCATTAGGCAGAACCCGTTTTTGAGCCCCCACACGCCTCCTGATACGCCGGCGTCAACGAAACCAATCGTCTTTTCGGCCAGCATTTCTGCTCGTCGTTGGGCATCGGCCCAGTTGCCGTTGGCACCATCAACGATGAGGTCGCCAGCTTCGATCAACAACTCCAGATCGTTGATCGTCGACTCGGTTGGCGCGCCAGCGGGCACCATCACCCAAATGACCCGTGGAGGTTCGAGCGCGGCGATCAGGGCGGCTAAGTCGGCCACATCGGTTACGTCTGGGTCGCGGTCGTAGCCGACGACCTCGTGGCCGTCGCCGCGGAGCCTGGAAGCCATTGCTCCGCCCATCTTGCCGAGGCCGATCATTCCGATCTTCATGTTGAACTCCTCATAGTGGATTCACCGTACTTGTGCGGTGCCTGAACCGAACAGGTCCCTTGAATTTCTACCCGACTAGCTCCCGGCAGCCGACGATGGTCAGGTCTGGAAACGGGTGCGATATGGTTGCCAATGGCATCGACCAGAGTGAGCACACCGACCTTGACCCCTTGGAGGGACTGATCGTGAGCGTTGAACGTTTTCCAGTAGAGGCCGGGCACATCATGATGTTTGCTAGATCGATCGGCGACCCGAACCAGTGTTACTACGACGATGGCAGCGCCGAGTCCGGCGGGGTGATTGCCCCGCCAACGTTCGTTCAAGCTAGCGCTCAATTCGATCCTGTGTACCCGCTACGCCCCCAGATTGGGCAGGTCTGGTTCGGTAGCGGCTCGACCCCATCGGGGCTGACAAAGCCAGCCCCGGACGCCGAACCAGCCGGAGCTGACGAACTGCCCGATGAAGGCAAAGGTGCTGAAAAGAAGTCGAGCGGGGCCGCCGCGGGCGGGCTACACGCCGAGCAGCACTACACATATCATCGTCACCCCAAACCAGGCGATGTGCTCTCCGCTACAAGTTTCCCGGGCAAGACCTGGCAGAAACACTCAAAGCGCGCTGGCAAGTTGATGTTCTCTGAGTCGATAACCGAGTACCGCGACCAAGGTGGCGAGCTAGTCGTAACTGCCCGCGGTGTCGGTGTGCGCACCGAGAAAGTGATCGAGACCTAATGAGTCTTTCCGCAGCCAAGCTCGAGGTTGGCCAAACGTTCACCCAAGTCGTGGCCGACGATCTCACCCGCACCCAAATCGTCCAATACGCAGGCGCCTCTGGCGACTACAACCCAATCCACACCGACAATCTGTTCGCCACCGAAGTGGCTGGTTATCCGGGCGTGTTCGCTCATGGCATGCTCACGATGGGGCTCACCGGAAAGCTTGTCACCGACACAGTTGGCGACGGAACACTCACCGACTTCGGTGTGCGGTTTGTTAACCAAGTGTGGCCAGGCGACACGCTCACCGCCACGGCAACGGTTTCCGCGATTCGCCAAGAAGACGGGCAACACTTTGTCGACCTCGACCTGGTCACCGTAAATCAGCACGGTGCCAACGTTATTACCGGGACTGCGAGCGCCCTCTGCCAAGACTGAGGTCGGTCTGGCCCGGTGACGCGCAGGTCTAGGAGCGGTTCTCTAGCCCTTAGCGCGGGAAGTGAATCCAAACAGGAACCCGGCAACGCGGCGGATCTGGATCTCTTCTGAACCCTCGGTAATGCGATAACGTCGATGGTGTCGGTAGATGTGCTCGAAAGGCAGGTGGCGGCTGTAGCCCATGCCGCCGTGGGTCTGCATGGCCTGGTCGGCTGCGTTGCAGGTCAGACGGTTGGCGCGGTAGTTGCACATGGCTACTCGGTCAGAGATTGTGTAGATGTCGATGTCTGGCTGATCCATTTCCCATGCTGTCTTTCTGACAAGGTGACGAATCATCTCGTTTTCGGTATGTAGTTCGGCTAGTGGCCACTGGATTGCCTGGTTGACCGCCAGCGGCTTGCCGAACACGATGCGCTCTCTGGCGTACTTCACCGACTCGTCAATGCAATATTGGGCCGCACCCACCCCAGAAGCAGCCTGACGGATTCGGTTCTCGTGAACGAACAACTGCGCCACCATCAAGCCGCGGCCTTCTTCGCCCAAAATGTCGGCATCTGACACTCTCACGTCGCGCAACGAGACCCGAGCGTGGTCGGTCGGCATGTTGAAGGTCCACATGAACTCGTCGACTGAAAACCCGGTCGCATCGGTAGGAACGATGAAACAGGTGATGCCTCGACCATCGCCGGCTTGACCAGAGGTACGAGCAAAGATGAAATCGTGAGTCGCGTGGTGAAGTCCGGTGTTCCACATCTTTGTTCCGTTGATGATCCACTCATCGCCGTCTTGTACGGCCGTGGTTTCCATCCACGTAGCGTCTGAGCCGTGGTCAGGCTCGGTCAGACCGAAACCAATGCGAGCTCTCCCGGCCAGCATCTCAGGTAACCAGTGGGCCTTCTGGGCCGCTGACCCGTAGTGGTCCATCATCAGCACGGTTGGGAAGTTCCCGTCTATCGAACTCTCATTTTGTAGGTCGTTGAACAGTCCGAGGCCCTTGGCGGCCAGGTGCTCTCGAATCACGGCCATGTCTAGGTTCGATCCGTCTTGGCCTCCGAACCTCTCGGGAAGATGGAACCGCAGAAATCCAGCGGCGTCGGCGCGTCTGCGCATTTCGCCTAGCAGCTCCTCCCACTGTCGATTCGGTAGCCCCTGTCGGTCCCAATCGGTTCGGGCGTCTTCTCGTCGATGATCGAAGAAACGATCGTTGTCGTCGGCTCGCTGCAGAGGTTCGATTTCTTCTTCTATGAAGGTGTCGATGCGTGTTAGTAACGTGGTGAGGTCGGTTGGCAGCCTGAAGTCCATGACCGATGAAACTACGATGGCGCGGCGACCAGGCCAAATTCGGCTCCTGTAGCGCCATCTTCAGATTCATCGAATCGGGGTTGGAGTTGGGGTCTAGGGCGTCGATTGTCTACGTTCTTGGACATGGAGCCGACCTACACCGCCGAAGCCGAAACGTATCGAACCAAGGTTCAGTCGTTTCTTGAAGAACACTTGCCCGATGACTGGTCGGGTATCGGTGCTATCCAAAGCGCGGACCGTGGCGAGTTCATGCGCTCTTGGCGCGCCACCCTTTCCGAGAACGGCTACCTGGCTCCCTCATGGTCAACTGAGTACGGCGGCCCGGGTCTCACTGCACTCGAGAACGTGATCATCAACGAAGAGTTCTTCAAGCGGGGCGTTCCAACCGCCGGCTCCAACGATGGTTTCGGAATCACGATGGTTGGCAACACGATCATCCACCGCGGTACCGACGAGCAGAAGGCACACTTCCTGCCTCGAATCCTCGACGGAACCGACCTTTGGTGTCAGGGATACTCAGAACCCGATGCCGGCTCTGACCTCGCCAACCTTGGTTGTAAGGCCGAACTCGACGGCGACGAGTGGATTCTCAACGGACAGAAGATCTGGACATCAGCCGGGTCGACCGCCAACTGGATCTTTGTGCTGGCCCGCACGGCACCGGAGAACATCAAGCACCAAGGCATCACGTTCTTGCTTGTGCCGATGGATCAGCCAGGCGTCGAGGTGCGCCCGATCGTCAACGTT
>JAADHX010000199.1:11983-12854 GCA_013151655.1 Actinomycetota bacterium | reverse complement strand
TGGTCCTGCTCTCGGAACCGACACCACATCGCTCGATCCAGACGCGGCGCCAAACGCGGCCGCACGGGCCGAGGTCGAGAAGGTCAACCTCGCTCTTCGCTTCGGTCGCAACGTCATGTTGTTTATCGACGATGTGCAGTTCACCTCTGCTGAGTTCTTGTCTCGGTTCATTCCCCTCGCCGACGCAACTCGACGAATCGAGGGTGTGGCCGACGGCGAAGCGATTACTTTCGATCTACGCGGCAAACGACTTGCCGTGGTGATGGCTGGCAACCCGTACTCATCTGGTGGAGCCAGATTCGATCTCCCCGACATGTTGGTCAACCGCGCCGACGTACACAACCTTGGTGATGTCGCCGACGAACACGATCAAGACTTCGCGCTCTCGTACCTAGAGAACAGCCTGACCGCCTGCCCGGCTCTGGCTAGTTCGGCCGGTCGGTTAATCGATGACATCGAAGCAGTGCTCGGCATGGCCAAAGGCACCAGGCCCGCTAGCACCGACGGCCTCGAACACCGTTGGGACGGCCCCCAACTGTCCGAGACGGTCCGACTGATCGGCCTTCTGGATCGGGCTCAAGACACTGTCATGGCCGTAAACGGTGCCTACGTTCGCTCGGCCGCCACGGCCGAAAGCGACCGTGATGCGCCGCCGTTTCTCCTTCAGGGCTCCTACCGCAATATGGCCCGCATCGCCTCAAGCGTGGTGCCGGCGATGACCGACGACGAACTTGACCAGGTAGTCGAGGATCACTATCAATCTGAGGCCCAGACTCTTACCGATCGCGCCGAGCAGAACCTTCTGGCTCTGGGGTCCTTGCGGGGCACACTGGTTGAAGACGAGTTGAAACGGTGGAACGCCATCACAAAA
>JAADHX010000199.1:0-11957 GCA_013151655.1 Actinomycetota bacterium | reverse complement strand
TGGTCGACGCTCTCGACCGGATCGCCGACGTTATGGGCAATGCTGCGATCCCTGTAATTGGATCCGACTGACTTCTAGCGGTCGGCTAACCAGGCGACGATCGCTTCGCCTATCTCGTGAGGGCTGTCTTCTTGGATGAAGTGATTGCCCGACACCAACACCTCGGTCTGGTTGGCGAAGGTTCTGGCATGAGCCAACTGAGGCCCGGTCATGATGGCTCCTGGAGCGGCGTTTACCAGCAGCTTCGGAACGTCGGCGGTAACCAGCCAGTCTGAGTAGGCGCTGACGACTTCGACGACGTCGGCTGGTTCGCCACCGAGTGGTATCTGACGGGGCCAAGTGAGCGTCGGTCGGCGATCGGCTGCGTCGACAAATGGACGTCGGTACTCGGCCATTTCGGTGTCGGTAAGCGTCCGAAGAATCGAGCCAGGCAAAATGGCTTCGACGAAGAGGTTCTTGTCGATGACCATTTCCTCGCCGGCAGGCGACCGCATACTTTCGAAGATTGCGGTGGCGGCATCGGGCCAATCGTCCCAGTCCATGGCCCGCACGATCGACTCCATGTACACAATTCCCGCGGTGCGGGCGGGGTGCCGTTTGGCCCAGTCGAAGCCCAGTGCCGAACCCCAGTCGTGGATGATGAGGGTGACGTTGTCGCCGATATTGAGTTGGTCGAGCAGGCCATCTAGATAACGACGGTGCTCGACGAATTGGTATGAGTCTGGCCCGGTGTCGTTGAGCTTGTCGGAGTCGCCCATGCCAATGAGATCAGGAACTATGCAACGACCGTGCGATTCGAGGTGGGGAACGATGTTGCGCCAAAGGTACGACGAAGTGGGGTTGCCATGAAGGAACAAGAACGTGGTTTCACCCTTGCCTCGCTCGTGGAATGCCATCGATTTGCCGCTCACGGTCGCGAACGACTTGGAGAGTGGTGTTTCGTCAAATGTGGTCATGTGGTTGCCCCTCGACTTTGGGCTTCGATCCTAGATGGCTAGCTCCAAAGGTCAGTGCCCGTAGCTATTGGCAGTTCGAATGGCGAGAGTTCCAGGCTCGGTCCATGCGCAACGACGGTTGCGTCAAACTCACTGGAAGTGGTTGCTAGTTACTCGATCACTACAGATGGTGAGTAGGCGCTCGCCGCAAGGAAGTGACTCGGGTCTTATCGTCAACACGGTTCAGAATCAGGACCGAGGGTTCTCGTGCTGTCGAGCTCCCTAGCGCTTCGCTCGACAGTCTACTAACCGGGTGAGACCATCTAACCGTGACCGTTCAGAGGCCACACGAAGCGAGATTGAGGCCGAAAACGACCGCGAACAGTGGATTTCGCGCAACCGCGGATGCGTCCGCGAATCTTCGGGCCACGGCCTCACCTTCCGGCTGTCTTGGAGGGTCCAGCCAGTAGGTGCACCTGGGTGTTTGTCCGGGACTATCTTCCGCTCTTGATTTCGCTTTGCTGGGCCTCGCCTGCCGGCTCGGGCCTCGCCTGCCGGCTCGGCCTCTAGGCCAAGGTGACTAGTCCCTTAGTCGTTTCGATGGTGGCCGAGATAGACGGTTCGTCGCCAAACGACACGGTGATCCCCTCGATTCCGAGTTTGGTGTAGTGGTCGGCCAATGCCTGATGCTGGGGATGGCGAATCGACAGCCCCACAATCTCACCTGCAGTTCGTGTCGAGCGCGCCGGATGTTCGGTTTGACCCCAGTCGATATAGAACGGATTCAGATCGCCGAACCGGCCTGGATTTGGCGAGAACAGATGCCATGCGAGCGCCACGCCGTCGGGCCGGACGCGGCTCATCGAGAACGGCCCCACGCCATCGAACCCAGCTTCGGTGGACAAACGGGCCACTTCGTCGAGGCTTGTCTTTGGGCGCACACAGAAAGTGAAGAGCCTTGGTTCGGTCAAGCTGCGGCAGTAATCGATCCAGCGGTGATTGCCTCCAGTCGGTTGTTGTGGAGCAACAATCTCGAGATAGGTTTTGTCGCCAAGAGAAGCCAGCGCGTTGTGGGTGCCAAGGCCCTCGTGGGCGCCACCAAAGGTGGGTGCAACCCCCGTGAGTGCCTCGAACGCTGCACACCCCGAATCGAGATCGGGTGCGGCGTACACCAAGTGGTCAAGACCGCCTAGATCAGTCATAGCTTCAGACTATTCGCTGTGCATCAGAAACTTCGTACCGAGTATCGACTAGAACCAGCCCATGCCCAACGTTGTTAAGCCATCCGACAGCTCAGCCCTGTTCGACCTGACCGGTCAGGTCGCCATCGTTACGGGGGCATCCAGTGGTTTCGGGGTGCGATTCTGCGAGGTACTAAGTAACGCTGGCGCCAACGTCGTGATGGCGGCTCGGCGCGAGGATCGCCTCGCCGCGCTGGCAGCCAGGCTGCCGAACTCGTTGCCAATTCGCTGCGACGTGACCGACGATGAACAGCTGCGCCGACTTGTAGACGAGTCGATCGACCGGTTCGGGAAGGTCGACATCTTAGTCAACAACGCTGGCACGTCGGATTCGCCGGTAAAGGCCGAAGACGAGGACCCCGCCCTGTTCAGGGCCGTGGTCGATGTAAACCTAAACGCTTGTTTCGTGCTGTCGGCCCTGGTTGCCAAACCCATGATCGAACGCGGAGAAGGCGGCAGCATCATCAACATCGCGTCGATCCACAGCATCGTCGGATCACCATCAATACACCAAGCGGCCTATGTCGCGTCCAAGGCTGGGCTCACCGGCCTCACCAGAGACCTGGCCGCGCAGTGGGCTAGGCACCGAATCCGAGTAAACGCCATTGCACCCGGATACTTCGAGACCGAACTAACCCACGATCTGTTTGTGGGCGACACGGCCGAGGGCGGACAGCGCTACATCGAACGAGGTGCACTGATGCGACGACCTGGAAACGAGGGCGAACTCGATGGTGTGCTCCTGTTGTTGGCCAGCTCGGCGAGCAGCTACATCACCGGCGAAACTATCGCCGTCGATGGAGGCTGGACCGCCAAGTAACCCAAGCCGAACGGGTTCGAGCCGACTACAAACTCGCGCGAGTCCTAGCCGCCGGTTGCCTGCCTTTGTACGTCGATCGCGGCATCGATCCTGTCCTGCGGGATGCCGCAGTCGAGTGCAGCCTGGTTGATTGGTTCGACCGCGGCTGGTTCGACCGTCACCACCCCGAGGGCGATGAGTTCGTCGTCGGTAACCCGCGATGCGAGCGTTTCGATGGCACACACAGCCTCGTTGGGTGCGATTCCCTGGCCGGTCATCAGGTCGAACAACACCCCACCGATCAGAGCTTCTGGACGAGCCTCGCCGAAACCGGCTGGGTCGATGAGCGGACCTTCAGGCTCGGTGGTTGTGGTGGTAGTTGGCTCCTCGGCTTCGCCACCACCGTCGGCTGGAGGAGTGGTGGTTGGTGGAACCGTTGTTGGTGGAACCGTTGTCGTTGTTGTCGTGGTCGTTGTTGTAGTTGTGGTTGGTAGGGCGACGGCACTGAAACTTGTTTCGCTGGCTTCGCCGGTCGTGGTGTCGGCTGCGACGAATACCGCGATGGCTACAACCACCATGGAAGCAGCGCCGATCGCCATGCCGAGCGTCTGGCGTCCGGGCATCGGGGCGGCGAGTTGAACAGCCGCTAGTGGATCGGTGACTTGTTCGGTGGTGCCAAGCAAACCGCGGCTATCGGCCCACACCAACAGCGGAGGCATTACGACGAGCGCCGCCAGCAGAGCGATGGCAACGTTGAGCGAAACGATGATTCCAAAGTCGCGAAGCAGCGGAAGCGAAGACCCGATCAGAACTGCGAAGCCGCCAATGGTGGTCATTGCCGAAGTAAAGAATGCCCGCCCAGTTCGGGCCGCGGCGGTGTCGGTAGCGTCTTGGGGAACGAGTCCTCGCTGACGTTCTTCGAGGTACCGACCGAGTATCAGAACCGAGAACTCAGCACACGATGCGATCACTAGTGGACCGCCAACGGTTGTGAGCGGGCTGAGCTCGATGCCGGCGAATCCGACAATGAGCGACGAAACACCCACCGCCAACAGGACCGGCACCAGCGCGATAAGTGCCCGCGACGCGCTACGGAATCGCAAGACAAGGAACAGACCAGCCAACGCCAACGCCAGATAAGTGAGGTTGGCACGGTTGGCTGAAAGGTTCTCAAGCAGGCCGATGCCGACTGTGGCCAGACCGGCTGGAGTTGCCTTTATGGCCTCTTGGTCTGGGGCAAGACCATCGAGCAGAATGCTGTCGGTCGAAATGTCGAGGCCGGCGATTAGGGCATCGAGGTCGGCTTCGAGTTCGGCCACGAGAATCGATCGTTCTTCGAGGCTTGCCGCAGCCAGCCTGAGGTTGATCTGGGTCGATGTCTGCTCGGGGTTGACCAACGCGAGGGCAATGTCTGGAGGCATGACGGCGGCGGCCGCGACGATGTCGTCTGATGTTGGTGCTATTACCGAGGCGCCCTCTATTCGTATGATCTTGCCCATCGTGTTGACGAGGCTTGAGCTGGATACAACCTCAGGGCGAGCTTCGGCGCTTACGGTGAAGTCGTGGATGAAGTCGACCACGTTGGCGTCGAACACGTTGTTGGCATTCACCAGAATGCCAAGCGTGCTGGCGAACCCGGTTTCGTCTTCGAGTCGCTCGATGTCTTGAACTGCCTGACTGTTCTGATCGATCCACTTGACCGGATCTGACTCGATGGTGGCCTTGCCCTCGGCGAACACGCCACCGATGAACAAGGCGAGCGAGACAGCCATTAGAGGCAAACCGAACCGCGACGGAATTCCGCCCAGCTTCACGACGATCCGTTCGACCAAGGAGGGGCCGCGTTCTTCGGTTGGGATCGTCCACTCTCGTATGCCAAGAATCGCGGCCGGGATCACAATGCCAACAACAACGAGAACGATGATGCCAACAGCAAGCATTACGCCGAAGTCCCTGATCATTGGCACCTTGGATATTCGCAGAGCCAAGAACGCAAGCACACCGGCGATAGTTGCCACAATCAGCGGTGGCGCCACATTGGAGAGAGTTTCGGCGATCGGGTGCTCCTCTTTGTCGAGCACTGCCTCTTCTTCGATGCGGTTGTGAATCTGAATGGCAAAGTCGATTCCGAGCCCGATGAGGATCGGCAGGCCAGAAATCGTCACCAGTGACAGGTCGATCCCGATAAGTCCGAGTATCGAGAACGCCCACGCAACGCCGACCACAACGGCTAGCAGGGGTAGAAGCCGCCAACGAACCCTGAACATCAGCGCCAACACAATGGCCATAACGCCCAATGCCGCCAGCCCAAGGGTGAGCATTCCGCCCTTGAGGTAGTTGTTGATTTCGGCCAAGTACACCGGCGAGCCGGTAACAGTCAGCTCGAAACCCTCGAAGTCGGCGGTGTTGAGAATCTCGACCACGGCCTCGGTACCAGCCGACTGCTCGTCGAGGCTGGCGTTGCCCTGAAGAATGATCCCACTAACTGCTGTTTGGGGGTTCGGGAAGGTGGAGGCCAACGACAAGCGGATCGTCAGATCGTCTGGCGCAGTGAGCTGGCCAGTGTCTGAGGTAAAGCCGTCGTTGCCAAATATGAGCAGCTCGTTGTATGCAGGGTTACCAATGACTTGTTCGCCGGCCGCTCCTACTCTGCCGAGGGCAAGGCCGATGTCGGCCTGGCGGGCGGCGGCACCGTCGGCGTCGCGTCCGGCCGCTGAGATAAGCGCACCTGAGCCCACACCGCCGGACAGAAGCCCATCGCTAAAGGTAAGCGACGTGAGCGGAGTGACTACCGCGTATACCTCTGGCACGGCTGCGAGCGCAGTGTTGAGACGTTGCAATTCTGCGAGGTTTCCACCCTCGAAGAGATGGGCAACGTTGCTTGATCCGTCTGTTGCACTGAACAACAAGATGACGGTTTCGCCGCCAAAGTTGTCTTGGAAGTCGACGTTGTCGAGAGCAACCTGAGATTCGGGGTTTAGGTAGCTGTCTTGTCCGGTTGCAAACTCGAGTCGGCTGGCCCCGATCCCGAGGATCAAGGTGATGACGACCACACCAGCGCCAACGGCCTTCCAGTGTTTGCCGAGAGTGATGCCAAGATTTCGCCAGAATTGTTCCACGATTACCGCCCGTTGGTGAACAAGTGGGCCCAAGTATGTTCCGCCGGGAGCTAACGCACAAGGGTCAACACTGCCGGCCTGGGTTCGTTACGAGCTACTGCGGTTGAGGTATTGAGTGATCGCATTCTCGGTCGAATCGATGCCAACGGGTGTGGTCCCAGTGACCCGACTGAGCCAGGTGATCGACACCTCGCCGTCGGCTATGGCGCGACTATCGGTGCCGATCGCATGCTCGATCGGGTCGCCCCAACTCATAGCCACAGAGAACGTGCCCTTATGCCCGGGCTTGGGCGTCAGTTCCGCAACCGATTCGGTGCGAGGCGTCATATGCGAGACGTCGGTTCGGCGCCACCCGACGATGTCGTCAAAGTGACGGTTGGGAACGTTGATGTTGAGCACAACCGGTTCTGGGGGTGGTTCGGCCAGGAAACCCCCGACGGCCATGTCGGCAACACGAACCGCAGACTCCCATTTCTGAAGGGCCACAATGTCGGCCCAGGTCTGGCCCTCAGCACCCCAACCATCGACAGCTTGGCTAACCGCGATCCCGTGGATGCCACCAATACGTCCGGTGACTGCCGCTCCGATGGTGCCTGAGTGATATACGGCTCGACCAACATTGGCACCCGGGTTGATGCCGGACACCACTAGGTCGAACGGACCGCCGAACGCTCCCATTCGGGCATACATGACACAAAGCGCCGGAGGGCCGGCAACGGCCCATGCCTCGTCGATGCCGTCGACCTTGGCGGTCATCACCTCGGGTTCGTCGATGAACAACGAGCCGATTGCGGCACCCGCGCCAGAGAACTCAGTTGCTGGGGCGACGATGATCACCTCGCCGTGTTTCCGCATAGCTCTAGCGAGCAAGTGGAGACCGACAGAATCGATGCCGTCATCGTTGGTTAGCAAGATACGCATTCGCCGGACGTTATCGGCCGAAGTTGTCGATCACCTCAACGCGAGGAGTAGCCATTCCTGTCTCGGTAACGAGATGGGTCATCGGCACGTCGTGGTGATCCACGGGCACGGTGCGGGCGACTATTGCCTCGTAGGCCACGCCAACTAGGGCGGCTCCAGTGCCGACGTTTGGCAACAGGCGATCATAGTAACCAGCTCCGTGCCCCAAGCGCGAGCCGTCTCGACCGAACGCAACCGCTGGTACCAGCACGATGTCGATTGTCGCCGGATCGACCTCCTCGGCGATGGTGGTTGGCTGTGCAAACCCGTAGTGGTGGAGTTCGGTCGGAGCCGCGGCGCTGTGAACCGTGAGGGGGCCATTCGAGTTGGTTCTGGTCACACGAAATCGGCCGCTATCTGGCCGACTTAGCAGCCGATCAAGGTCAAGCTCGCCTGGAATAGGTCGATAAGTCAAAACTGGACCTGGTCTGCTATCGAGGAACTCGCCGAGATGTCGAAGTACCTGCTCTGAAACGGCTGCTGATGGCGGTCTGGCAATCTGGCGAAGCCATCGTCGCCACTGTTTCTTGGTCGCAGGTGTCTCAGCAGCGGTCACTTCACCCGCCTCCAATATCGGCTGAGTCGAGGGTCCAGGTTGACCAAAGTGCCCCGCGTTCGCTGTAGGAGTGCAACAAATCATCGGCAGTAACGTCGTCGTCCCGATCACATAGGCCTAGTGAGGCACCGATCCAAGCCAAGATTTGAGGTGCCCGATGACCAAGCTCGGCCAACTCCCGAAGCGAAACGGCCCCATCTCGTTTGGCCAGCCGCTCGCCGCTTGGGCCGAGGACCAGGGGAACATGGGCGTAAGCGAGCTGAGCAAACCCAAGTAGTTCGCAGAGTCGTATCTGTGCCGGGGTTGATGCAAGGAGGTCGTCGCCGCGCACAACCTCTTCGACCATCTGAAACTGGTCGTCCATGACGACTGCGAGGTTGTACGCCGGCACGCCGTCGTTTCGCCTGATCACGATGTCGTCGACAAGCCCCGCAAATGGTCCGGCAATTCGATCGACGAAGTCCCCTTCGAGGCCACCTCCGGCTAGCCGAATGGCTGCTGGTCGCCCTGAGTCTGCTCGTTTGGCCCGTTCGGCGGAGCCGAGCGAGCGACACGTCCCTGGATAACCCGATGCTCCTGCTCGATGGTTGGCCTGAGTGGCACCTCGAATCTCGCGCCGGGAGCAGAAACACTCGAAGGTGTGCCCAGCCGAAATTAGTTCTTCGAGCGCGACCCGATAGTGCTCGAGACGGTCAGACTGGCGAATTGTGTCGCCGTCCCAGTCGAGGCCAAGTGATTCGAGATCGGCCAACTGGCTATCGACGAATCGACCTGACCGAGACGCTGGGTCGAGGTCCTCAACCCGCAGCACGAACCTGCTGCTGGTGGCCCTGGCCCGAAGCCACGCCACCACGGCTGTCCGGAGATTCCCAACGTGCAGGTCGCCCGTTGGACTAGGCGCGTACCTGCCAATTGCCATGTCGCTCAGCCGAGGTCGGCTGCCTGCGCTTGTCCTACTGCTTCGGCTGCCCCCGCCTGCGCTGCTCCTATTGCTCCGGCTGCCCCCGCCTGCGCTGCTCCTATTGCTTCGGCTGCCCCCGCCTGCGCCTGCGCCTGGGCTTCTCGTTCGGCTGGCCAAGTGAGGCCGAGGTAACCCACCAGTGCACCAACCGTTTCGGGGATGGTGTCTTCGACCAAACGCCACACCTGGGCGCTCAACATCCACGGCGTGGTCGGCGCTGTGGTTTGGCCGACCTGATATCGAGCTCCAATCACGCCATCGAGCGACGCGTACAGTCGACCATCGGCGCACAAAATTAGCTGGGCTTCCAACTGGCGGACTCCGTCAGGAAACTGAAGCGGAACCGAACCAGCACCAACCACCCAACCACGCGGGCGACGCCCGAGACGCAGGCGATGTTTCTTGAATGTCTTCAGCCTAGAGAATCCGATGGTACCGACATCGTCGGCATGACGAGCCGAAGCCCTGAACGTGTTGATGATGTGGGCCAGTTGGGTGCGTCGAGCAGTTTCGGCACGCACCGCTTCTTGGGTGTCGGCCTTGTGCTGACGCGACGCGCGACCCCGCTCCTCGCGTTCGGCCTTTGCTGCGGCGCGTGGCGACAAGACCGCCTGAGAGTGATTGGTTGTCGTCGCGCTGTCGCGGACACGCCTAGTTAGATCGTCCACCGACTCCTCGTTCCAGGTTGTCCCATCCGAACAAGACTACTTCTATGGAAGGCTGAACTCGATGTCACTGTCCGATAGCGACGACCGCACATCGGTATCGGCAACAGCCGCAACGTCGGGGCACCAGGCCCGCATTGCATCTTCGAGGGCGCCCTTGACCACGATCGCGACTTCCTTGGCGGTGGCTCTAGAGCACTCGACCACCACGCTGTCGTGAACGGTCTGAACACCAACGGCGTCGGGGAACTGCGCCAGTCGTGTGTGTAGAAGCCCGTAGGCGTCGAGCATGACATCGGCTACTCCGCCCTGCACCGGAGCGTTCCGGTACGCGTTGGCCATCCGGGCAACCCGTTCTCGGAGCGAGGTATCGAGCAGACGGTTTAGAGCGTCGACGCCCAACAGATCAGAGACCTCATCGATCACGGCCCGGCGCAGAGCGCGATCTTCGAGCATTTTGGCAATGCCAGAATCAGACAAGTCTGGCGGCGTGGCACCGAGCTTCACGTTGAATCTGTCGTTGAGACGCAATCGAATTTGGGCCGGGCCGGGTTTGTGCGAGGTGATGATTGTCGCCGCGCCCCTAGCCAGGATTCCCTCGGTGTGGATAGTGAACCTTTGACGGCGCCCAGCCTTGGTGAAGCTATCGAATGCGAACGGTTTGCCGTCGGCTCGCAGCGCGACTGGAGCGTGGAAAGACATCGCCCACGCAACTTCGTCGAGGGCCAAGTGATCGAACTGTTTTTGAACCTCCTCGACCGAAGGCCACCGCCGATTCTCGGCCCGAAATGCCCGGCGACTGGCGGTGATGGTAGGCAGGAGCTGGTGGAGGCGCAGTGTCGCAGTCCAGTCCATCGGGCCCGGATCGGTTGCAAGTCGATCGATAGTGCGGTCGCGATCGTCGCACCATTGGGCTACGCCTGGGTAGGCAGCCAGGTATGCCTCGAGCAGGTTGCGCCCTTCATCTGGAGTAGTGGGAACACCCGACTGTGAGAGGCTGCGCGCCAGACCGCCGCCGCGTTGTCCGTAGACGATGCCGAAGTTGATTCGTTTCGACTTGGCCCGGTACTCCTCGTAACTCTTAGGGTCGTCGTTGCCGAGTGCGGTCATGTCGATGCCAAACATGCGCTCAGCGGTTGCCGCGTGTACGTCCACGCCGTCGGCAAAGGCCTGGCATAGAGCCTCATCGCCCGATAGCTGGGCCACGAACCGAAGCTCAGCCTGGCTGAGATCGGAATAGACGAATACCTTCTCGTCGTCGGCTGGCTTGAAGTGCGGTTTCATGCGCGGAGAGAGGTTCTGTGCGTTGGGGTTTCGTGAGGCCAGGCGGCCAGTGTTGGTGCCGACCACCTGAAGGTACTCAGGGTGAATTCGGCCATCATCGCCGACGTGGTCTTGAAGGTTCTCGCCGTACGTCGTGAGAATTTTCGTGTGCTCGCGGTATTCGAGCAGAGTGGTGCACAGCTCGCCGCCGATCTCGGCCAAAGTGTCGGCCCGCAGTGGATCGATGGGTTCGAGTGGTCGGCGATCGCCAGCGTAGGCCTCGGTCCAGCGCAGGACCTCGTCGAGCGAGAACTGATTGAGCACCTGTTTTGTCTGGCTCTCGCTGCCTGGGTTCCACGAGGGTTCGAGCTCGGTCGAGAACAGCGAGCCCTGCCCGCCGCCGGTTAGTTCGGCCAGGCGGGTGAGTGTGGCCACCCGGAGCTTTTCGATCTCGTGAAGTTGATCGTGCCAGCCATCCCAGTCGAATGGCAGACCGGCCCGTTCCATCTGGTCGAGAAACGGCCTGGCCAGTTGCTCGAGGGTACAAACCCGATCGAGTCCTAGTTCGTCGATCTTAGAAGAGATTACGTCGGCTACCCACAGCGTTTCGATGGCATCGGCACCGGCGTAACGAAGTTGTTCTTCAGATAGTGGATCGCTCTCGGTGTAGGACAACTGGGTGGTGCCCTTACCCTCGGCTCGGATACCCAAATACCACTCGGCGGCCCAGGCGAGCCCGTGATAGAACCCGAAACCGGTAACACCCTGGTGCAGGAGAGCGTCGGCGAGCTGAGCGTCCCACCATATGACTGGTTCGACGTCGAGTCCGGCGAGCCGTCCTGGTTCGATGAGGTCGCGTTCGATGACCCTGGCGTCGAAGTCGGCGTTCCACGCATCGGCTTTCACCCCCGAGAGAGCCTTGGCCAGGTCGAGGCGGTCAACAAGAGTGACATCGACGACCCAGGCCTGCTCGGTTCCGTCGGGGGCACGAGTTGCGGCCGAAACCACCCGCAATGCGCCGGGGCCCGGTTCGATGTAAACCGTTTCGGTGTCGATCGCGGCGCGATCGGCGTCGCGCAATGCTGTGGCGAAGGTTTGCATTGTGTTGTCGGACACGACGCATAGCGGGACATCGGTTGGCTGTCGCGTAGGCCGCGGCCTTGGGTCTTTGACCGAGGTCATGGGTGGCATCGTAGATCGGCGAAGTTAGCCACCGGAGTTGAAGGCTCCGGCATCGGCGGGAAGCGGTGTTGTGTCGTCGATGTCGTCGAGCCAGCCATCGGGAAGAGCGACCCGTTTTGGACCGCCCGTGTGACTGCGTTTGGTTCTGAGGGCAGTCTCGGGAAAGTCGGCTTTGGGAAAGTCGGCTACCGCATCGGCGAGGTCCTTTACCGATTCGATTGAAGCCAGCCGCGCCCGCCTGGCGCCGCCCACAGGGAATCCGGTGACGTACCAGAT
>JAADHX010000247.1 GCA_013151655.1 Actinomycetota bacterium | reverse complement strand
GCCGAACACCGGGATGCTCGACACGTGGGCCTTCAGCTGCCCGATGGAATCCCAGTCGGCGTGGCCGCTGTACAGCTCATATGCGGTGCGCCCGTGGAGTGCGATGGCGGCGCAACCAGCATCTTCGGCGATGCGCCCAGTGTCGAGAAACGTGAGGTGATCGTCGTTGATGCCTTTGCGGAACTTCACCGTTACCGGGATGTGCCCAGCCGCCGAGACCGCAGCACGAATCATCTTGTCGAGCAGCCGCCGTTTCACAGGAAGAGCCGAGCCACCCCCAAGGCGAGTTACCTTCGCGACGGGGCAACCAAAGTTCATGTCGATGTGGTCGACCCGGCCTTTATCGACCAGACGCCTGACGGCCTCGCCAATGCTGTGCTCTTCGACGCCGTACAACTGGATACTTCGAGGCGACTCGTCTGGGCCGAACTGGGCCAGTTTCCAGGTGGCAGCATTGTTCTCGATGAGGGCTCGCGCCGTGATCATCTGGTTCACGTACAACCCAGCACCGAACTGTCGACACAGTGCCCTGAACGGAACATCGGTGACTCCGGCCATCGGAGCCAAGATCACGGGGGTGCTGAGTTTGATGGGGCCTATCGATGGGGCGGGGAACTCTCCGGCATGGGCCGGCTGCACTTTGGCATTTATCTCGCTGCGAGGGGCCAAAACGGCCTGGTCTGATGCCGTCATGACTGGGATCGTAGCGCCGCTACGTTGAGGCCGGCGCTGGTTAGCAGTTGCATTGTCTCGACCATGGGTAAGCCAACAACGTTGCTGGCCGATCCGTTAATGCGCTCGACCAACACCCCGCCCTTGCCCTGGATGCCATAGGCCCCGGCCTTGTCCATAGGTTCGCCGGTTGCGACGTACCAGGCGATATCGGCCTGAGACAGGTCGTTGAACGTCACGATGGTGTGAACCACGCAGCTTCTCGTTGCGCCATCGGTGTTGATGACCGCCACACCAGTGAACACGTCGTGGTCGCGACCAGAAAGAGCCCTCAGCATCTGCGCGGCTTGGGCTTCCGACGACGGTTTTCCGAGGATAAGTTGGTCAAGAGCCACGCACGTATCGGCCGCGATGATGGCCGACTCCGCTGAGCTCGTGACCATGGCCGTTGTGGCTTTGGCCACCGCCAGCCGCTCAACATAAGTTGCTGGCTCTTCGTTGGGTACTGGTGTCTCATCGATGTCGGTCGCTATGAAGGCCGAAGTCAGGTCGGCCAGCAACGCGCGGCGCCGCGGTGACGACGACGCAAGGATCAACGGTGGTGGCATGAGTCAGAGTCTCGCATTGGGTTGGGACACCAGGTTCATCGTTCCCGTTAGTGTCGGCACCAGCATGTCAGCCGATCGCCATTCACTCACCACTCGACGACCGCCTTTGTGGCTGATATTTGCGATCACCGCAACCGGGGTGATGGCTAACACCATGGTTGGGCCGTCGATTCCCGACATCCTCGACCACTTCGGTCGATCCGATAGCGACGCAGGGATCTTCGTGGCCGCCGGCCCCGCACCCGCGATCCTTCTAGCCCCAGTATTCGGGGTGTTGGCAGACCGCCGGGGCCGTCGCGCCGTCTTGTTGCCATCCTTGGTTGCCTTCGCAGTTGGCGGCACTATCGCAATGGTGGCCACGTCGTGGTGGATGCTGATTGTGGCCCGCTTTGTTCAGGGAATTGGCACCGCCAGCCTGATCGGGTTGGCCGTCAGCCTTATCGCCGACAACTGGGAAGGACCAGATCGG
This sequence comes from Actinomycetota bacterium, assembly GCA_013151655.1. Taxonomy (GTDB): domain Bacteria; phylum Actinomycetota; class Acidimicrobiia; order Acidimicrobiales; family Poriferisodalaceae; genus JAADHX01. The sequence continues at coordinate 11,677 of JAADHX010000247.1, read as the reverse complement.
ATTCGGTACATCTCGTGGAACTCCGCAGTACTCACGGTGGGAGTGGCAGCGTTTCCACCCCTTGGCGGGCTTTTGGCCAGCCTCGGCACATGGCGCTGGTCATTCTCGCTGTTTCCAATCGGGTTCGCCACCGCGCTCTTGGTCGCGTGGAAGCTCAATATCCCAGTCCAAACTAGAAATGTTCCCGTGCGCCAACAACTGTTGCGGGCATCGATCGCGGTTCGCGAACCCCGGTTCAAAGCCGCAATTGCCGTGGGCTTTGTGGTGTTCATGATGATTTTCGGATTGTTCTTGACGGTGTTTCCCGTCATGCTCCTCGACAAGTTCGAACTAGCTGCTGGAGGTCGCGGCTTAGTAATCGGTGTGCCAGCAGTGACATCGACGATTGCTGCCCTGTTGTTGTCGAGGACCCGGATGCGTTTTGGAGCGCGCCGGTTGATAGGAGTCGGAGCTGTCGTCCTGGGTGCGGCCTACGCCATGATCGGCATCGCCGACACGGTGGTGGTGGTGATCATCGGTTCACTTGTCTACGGACTTGCCGAAGGCACCCTCATTCCGACTTTGCAGGAGATTGTCAGCAGCAGCGCAGACACAGATTCTCGGGCCGCAGTGGTGTCGGTGTTTACGTCGGTCATGAGGTCAGGTCAGACCGCTGGCCCTCTGCTGGCGTCGCTGCTCATCACTGATCTCGGACCGCAGACACTGTTCCTGCTTGGGGCCACAATGCTCGTGGGTGTCGGCTTGGCGGTCATGGCAACTTCGGTACTCGATGTGGCTTGAGGGTCGATGGTGAAGAACTGGTTCGTTGTTGTGAGCTTGGGCCTGACCCTGTTGTTGATCCCTGGCGAGATGAGACCAAACGGTTCATGGAAGCAGCGCTAAAGCGGTCAGACTGTCCCAAGCCGACTCGGGTCAATGTTGCGGGCGATTCCACCTACGAGCAGTTCGGGGGCGACGGCCAGCCGGCGACCTCAACCCCTACTTCGCCGCAGCGACCGTGTCTGACTCCCTAATGGTCGAAGTGTGTGCAACTCCTCAACGGATCTATGCTCCCGTAAGTGAAGACGAACAACAGGATGCGAAAGAAGCTCACGGGGTCGCTGCAACCAAATGAGCAGATCGAGGCGACAGTTGCTCTCACGTCGTCGGTCGGACCAGAAACTGGTGTCGCCGGAATGCGTCGAGCTCACTCCAATGCGAAAAGAAGAACTCATAGGTACCGGTATCTGGATACGTTCCTCCCAGGAGCCGATCTGAAGACGCGGCTGCGGTACGACCTCGCCGACCCTTGGTTCACTCTCACCAATCAACGTGCGATGTTTCACAAACCCAAATCTTGGTCCCCAAGGTCTCCGCAAGCTGAACTTCTAGACGCGGTACCCATGGAGGAAATCTCGATGCAGTGGGCCGACCACACAGAATACGGACTTCGCTTGCGGTTGATGGCCCTCTTCTTCGCGGACGACCGGTTCTTGCTTCAGTACACCGTGCTAGGGCCAGCGCTCGGCAAGAAGAAATCGAGTGATGAAGCCGATGCCGTCTTGGGGTTGCTCGGAGATCAAGCTGTCGAGGTTGAGGTTCCAGACTAGGGGTCGGTCAACTATTTCTGAGCCGCCAACTAACGTCTGTCGACAGGAGAACCATGTTGGTTGAAACCGAAACTGATGCGTTGCCGATAGTGAAGGTTGTAGCCGCTCTGTTCAGGCGTTCTTTGTCGGTACCGGGGGTCGCTTCTCGCACGGCTCGGGTGAAAGGCGTCGCTGCACTCAAATCGGCGACCGACCCCCAGGCGGCCACGTTTCGTCTACTGGGAGATCGCATCGAGGTCGAGCGTGGGGTCGCGACGGACGCCGCTGTTGTAATCACAGCCGACCTGAACGACAGCTCGGTCAAACCCAAAGTCGAAGGCGCGGCCAGGCACCCGGCTCTCGCTCTAACTGTCGGGAAACTGCTCGAACCGCCGATCGGTCCCTGGCGCGTCGAAACCAAACGGTTCATGGAAGCAGCGCTGAAGCGGTCAGACTGTCCCAAGCCGATTCGGGTCAACGTAGCTGGCGATGCCACCTACGAGCAGTACGGAGGCGACGGCCAGCCAGCAATCGATATCTACGGGGCCTCGGACCAACTTGCATCTTCGATGGCCGGCTCTTCGCTCCTAATCGAGAGTGTGTTGGCCGAGGATGTTTCGATCATCGGCGACCTACGAGACCTCTCGACACTTACCGGATACGGCATCGCCAACCTGTTCGGAGAGCTGTGATGGATCAACCCACCACTCTCTCCGCCAGGGACATCCCAGCTTTCCTTGAGGACAACGCGATCACCCGCGTGCGGGTCGATGGCATCCAGCCCGACGCTTTGCCCATCGGCAAGGTTCTTCACCCTCGGAAGTTCTTGTCGTCGCTCGATGGCGACTTCGCCGTAGCCGACTTTGTGTACGGAACCGACCGGATGGGCGAACCTGGCTTCGGGTTCAGCGCCGACTGGCGATCGCGCGTTGTCGGCGACATCTACTTGAGGCCCGACCTAGCGACGTTACGACTCGACCCAGCTGCCGCAGGGCTCGCTACCTGCTTCGCCGACGCACTCGACGTAAACCGAAACCGTGTTCCTGTCTGTGGCCGCGGGCTTGTGAAACACCTCACCGAACGGCTGAATGGCCTCGGCCTAACCAGCAAGTTTGCTTTCGAGATCGAGGGCCATTTCTTCGAGCGGTCGTTCGGCGAGAACCGGGCCAACGGTTGGACCGACATGGTTCCGTTCGGCGTCGATTCTCATGTGGCGTATTTGGCCCAAGACCACCACCGTCTCGATCCGGTCATGACCGAGATCTGTCGCCGGCTCGATCTTCTTGGGGTTCCGTGGGAAGCCTGGAACGCCGAGGCTGCGGCCGGGCAGTTCGAGCTCAACGTCTCGCCAGACGATCCGCTCAGCGCTTCAGACCATGTGATCCGAGTGCGTCAAGTCTGCAAGGAAGTGGCCCACGAACGAGGCTTATCGGTCACGTTCATGGCCAAAGTCAGTGAGGACTACGGCAACGGGCTCCACGTCCATCACTCTCTACTCGAATCCGACGGGCTCAACACCGGTGAGCCCGTCATGTACGACCCCGACGGCCCAGATCAGATATCGTTGATTGCTCGACAGTGGCTTGCTGGCCTGATGGCGACCCTCCCGGGCTCGACCTCGTTTATGGCTCCTAACCCAAACAGCTTCAGACGGGTTGTGCCCTTCAAGGCGGTTCCAACCCACGCAACCTGGGACATCGACAACAAGTCGAGCGCTATCCGCGTTCTTAACGGGTCGGCGTCCTCGGCCCGGATGGAACACCGCGTCGGCGCGGGCGACCTCAACCCCTACTTCGCCGCCGCGATCGTGTTGGCCGGTGGGATTGCTGGGCTCGAACACGAGCTCGAGCCGCCACCAAAGTTCGAGTTCATGGCCTGGGGTCTTCCCGACACCGCAGATTCGCCCGCCAGACTTCCTGCCTCCGTTGTTGCCGCTGCCGAAGCACTCGAGGCCGACGCGTTATTGAACGACATCCTTGGCGCCGACCTTGTGACCTACTGGACCGGGATGCGGCGCTTCGAGTGGTTGTCGTTCAACACCGGTGGAGGCGATGGCGCCAGCGATGCCCCGAATGCCTGGGAGATCAACCGCTACTTCGAGACGCTTTAGGACTAGTCGATGACTCGCCCCCTTATAGGTGTTACTGCCGAATACCTCGATATCGACATTCACGATTCCCGTATGCCCGCCCATGTGGCCACGGTCTCTTACCTACGTGCGGTTCAGAAGGCTGGTGGTGTGCCGGTGATATTGCCGATCACCACCGATGCCGACGAGATTGCAACGCTGGCCGAACGGCTTGACGGGGTAGTCATCAGCGGTGGTATCGATATCGATCCGGCGGAGTATGGCGAGTCTAAGACCGACGAGATCACCGAGACCCAAACCGATCGCGACCAGTTCGAGTTCGGTTTGATTCGTGGCCTCGTCGAACGCAATACTCCGACTCTGGCGCTTTGTCGCGGTGTCCAATCGCTGAACGTTGCGCTTGGCGGTTCGCTCGTGCAACACGTCGACGATCACATGCGTACCGATCTTCACAACACGACGGCGCATACGGTGAGCATCGAAGTCAACAGTCGGCTGGCCGAGCTATATGACAGCACGACGCTCGATGTGAACTCGATGCACCACCAAGTGGTCGATCGCCTTGGCGAAGGTTGCCGTGTTGTTGCCACCAGCCCTGATGGCTACGTCGAGGCTCTCGAGGTCGACGGCGCCGATCTAGTGCTTGGGGTGCAGTGGCACCCGGAATGGCTTCGCTATAGGCCAGAACATCTGGCACTATTCGCACGACTGGTTGCCGACGCCGCTACCTAGCGGCCGACGTGTTAGCCGACACGAGAACTTGTCAACTCGTCGATGCGGTTGGGCTGAACCCGAGCTCTTCCAACATCGCCGATGCATCGCGATGCAGCGTTGCCTCGGGAAAGTCTGCCAATCTCTGACAGATATTCCGAAGGTGCGCGGCTGCATCATCGGTTCGATTGTCGTGAATCGCCAACTTGGCTAGTTCGTTCTCGATCAACGGGATCAGCGCTCGATGTCCATGTTTGTCGGCGCTCGTCAGAACCGCCTCAAGTGCCCGCCTCGCTTTCTTGGCTAGACCGAACCCGTATCGCATCACGAAGCCTGGGTTCTTTATCGCGTTCGATATTGAGGACTCAACCTCGCCGGTCGCGGCGCGAGCGAGGGCTATCCCGAGGAACAGGTCGATATTGATGACCGCCCATCCGAAGCCTCTATTTTGCTCGATCTGGCGTCGCGCGTTCAAGCCGCGCAAGCCGCGGCTGAGCCGGCCCTCGATCAGGTCAAGTTGGAACGCCATGATCTCGTAGTACGCGCCCGTGACACCAGATCCACCAGATGTTGGCAGTGTCGCGTCGTACCAAGATCGCCCCTGCTCGGCGGTACCGAGTGCTATGGCGATGGCTGTTGCCCAAATGTTGGCGGCTTCTTCATAGATCGGATCGGCATTGGCATCGACCGCTGCTTGAGCTGCGGCAAACGCGGCCTCAACATCACCATGCGCCCAGCCCTTCATGATTCTCGCTTGGTGGCCCATTGCGGTGGCTCTGCGATTACCGGTGCGACGGCCTATGGACAACAAATCCTCACCATGCGCAAGTGCCGTCGTGGCATCGCCGATCACGGCTGCAGCTGCTGTCGCGCCGCCTAGTCCCTTGATTTGAGCGTACTGGCGCACTGCTGGGCTTGTGATACTGGGTAGCAGTTGGGTCAATCTGGGCCAGAACGCAGTCGCCTCAGAGGCTCGGCCCGCCGTGAAGTACACCCAAGGTAGCCAAGCCAGGGCGTAGGCCTCAGCCTGTGCGTCGCCGCACTCAACCGCGAGCGTGACAGCGTCTTCCAGCAGCGCAATTGACTCGGCGTGCTCGACCTTATGCAACCAATGAATCATCCCTTGCCAGCCCATCCACCTTGCGGTCAAGGTGTCGTTTCCTACCGCGGCGGGCAGGTCATGGTGCGACTGCAGCAAATCGTGATATTCGCCGAGGTTTGCGCTGTAGTAGTAGCTCTCGGCAGACTCGATGATCATTTCGAGTAGTAGCCGGTCACGCACCTTTTCGTCGATGACGACACCAACGGTGCCCTCCGACGTCAGTAACCCGTAGGCCGCCTGGTAGTGGCGGTGGGCTTCTTCAATGGCGTATCTGTCTAACGCCCGCTGCGCTGACCGGCGAAGGTAGGTGACGGCTTCGGAGATGTGCCCGCTGCGCTGATAGTGATATGCGAGGGTCTCGACGAACTCCTCGATTCGGTCGCCAAGGTGTTTTTCGATACTTATCGCAACCCGTTCGTGCAGTAGCTGTCGATCTCTGAGCAGCAGGCCTTCATAAGCGACCTCTTGAGTCAGCGCATGTTTAAAGATGTACTCGAGTTCGGGGTCGAGGTTGTTCTCACGAATGAAGTCGGCCGCGGACAGGCCGGCGAGGCTTGCATCGAGGTCGGTCGGTTTGTCGGTCACCGATTGAACGATGCGATGAAGGAACTCACGGCCAACTACCGATGCTTCGCGAAGGACTCGTCTGCTTTCGGGGGCTAGCGCGTCGATCCTTGCTGCCAGCAGGCCCTGAATGGTCGGTGGCACGGTGTCCTGGTCTAGATCCTGTGTCAGTTCCCAACCACCTTCGGCCTGTCGCAAGAGTTCGCGATCCAGTAGATCATTGATGATTTCCTCAATGAAGAACGGATTGCCGTCGGCCCGCGTGCAGATCCAGTCGATTAGGCCAGCAGGTGGCTCCCCGCCGTTGAGCAGCGACTTCAGTAACTCAGCAGTTTGACGTGGCGACAGCAGCCCGAGTTGCAACGACCGTTCGCCGGGCGCTCCGAGTTCGAACCCTGGTCGGTAGTTACATAACGCGAATATGGGTGCAGACACAGCCTCGATTAGATCCGTCAGCAAGGTCGCAGTCGACGGATCGACCCAATGAAGATCCTGAAAGCACAACACGGTTGGTCCTTGATTCCCAACAACATCGAGAAGACGAGTTAATGAATCGAGGAGAACGCTACGAAATGCCTCGAGGTCAATCGCGGCGCTCTCCTGGGTATGACCGTAGAGCTGGCCAATGGCGGCCATAGCGACCTCGTCACCAGGCAGAACACCGTTGATCATGGCCCGAAGTTTCGATTTGACGGCGTCGACGCTGTCGTTCTCGTCGATGCCCGCTACCCGGTTTAGTAGGTCGATCACCGATGCGTACGGAGTATCGACCGAGTATGGATAGGCCCGCCCCTCGAGCCACCTGACGTCATCGCCGAGCTGGCTTCTGAGTTCCTCGATCAGCCGTGTTTTTCCAGCTCCAGCTTCGGCGCAGACAGTAACAACGCTGGAGTCACCGTCCTTCAGTCGTTCTACCGCTCCTAGGAGGACCCCAAGTTCTTCGTTCCGGCCGACAAACTCGCCATACCGACGCGACGCTGGTGTCGTAACCACGAGAGATTCAACCCGAGCAACCGAAACCGGCTCGCGCCGGCCCTTGAGTTCGTGCTCGCCGAGGTCGGTTAACTCAACATGGCTGCCAAGCAGTGTTGTGGTGTCAGGCCCGACAAGAATCTCGTCGGTTCCCGCCAGAGACTGCAATCGAGCGGCAACGTTGACCATGTCGCCAAGAGGGCCGCTCGTGCTGTCCCTTTCGAGCCCGCTGGTCACGACCACACCGGTGTTGATGCCACTGTGCATGTTGAACGAATGTCCCGCTCGCTCTTCAAACACCGGAGCCAACTCTTTCACCGCGTCGTGTAGTTCGAGGGCCGCGCGTACGGCTCGAACGGCATCGTCCTCGTGAGCTACGGGATCACCAAACACAGCAAGAACGGCGTCACCCAACAGCTTGTCGACCCGGCCCCCGTACTTTGAGACGATCTCGTCGGCCTTTGCATAGATGAGACTCATGAGCTCGCGAACGAGCTCAGGATCGAGCGACTCGGCCATCGTGGTGTAGCCAGACGCATCGGAGAACAGCACGGTGACAAGCCGTCTCTCCTCCGAAGCCGAAGGTATCGCTTCAGCGTCGACTGCGGCCGTACCGCACGAACTGCAGAACTTCGAACCCGCGACAATGTCGGCATTGCAGTTTTGGCAGCTTAGATTCACTGGACGGCCTCTCGTCTGGATGCATAGGACTGCACCACGGTTCGACCTTCGCATAGAGGCGTTTCAGGAGCGCATCACCTCGGTTGCGGAGCAGACTTCGCGTCGAGACCACCTCCGAGTTCGTAACATGTGTTCATGGAAGCGCGGCGGGGAGAGCCCAGCTACCGAGTTCTCGGTCCTCTCGATGTGCGGACACCGGATGGTCAGCAGATTGAACTTCCGAGTGTCAGCCAGCGCCGACTTCTAAGCATCTTGTTAACGAGAGCGAACCAGATCGTGCCGTCAGCGTTCGTCGAGGAAACTCTTGCGTTGTCGCCTGGGGGCTTGCGAACGGCTATTAGTCGGCTTCGTAAGACCATCGCTACCGACTCGATAACCACATCTTCGCCCGGGTATCTGCTGAGCACCGAGTCTCTCGACGCGCTTGAGTTCGTGAAACTCGCAGCCGAGTCGTCGGTTGCTGGCGGATCGGACTCGGGCGACGTTGAACGCCTTGAGATGGCGCTGTCGATGTGGCGAGGAGCTGCATACGCCGAGTTCGCCCACGAGGACTGGGCCGCCGGTGAGGCGGCTCGATTGTCTGAGCTGTTCACTACAACGTCGGTATCGCTAGTCGGACATCTGCTCATGGCGGCCCGGTGGCCAGAGGCCATCGTTCGGATCTCGTCGGTAATCGAATCTGAGCCTTTCCGTGATCAACCTCGAGCTCAATTGATGCAGGCGTTGGCCGGCGTCGGCCGTCGGACCGATGCGATACGCGAGTTCAGCCGCTATCGACAGTTCTTACTCGATGAGGTCGGAATCGAGCCTTCCCCCGAACTGTTCGATCTTGAACGGCAAATCGTGCTTGGTGAGAACTCACTGGCTGGTCAGGTACCAGTACCGGAACCGCGCATTCAAAGGGTGCGAGCCCACAAAGAGATTCCCTCCGATTGGCCGAAGGCAATTCCGAGGCCAACCACGGCGCTGGTCGGACGCACAGTCGAACTAGAAGCAGTTGAACGTCAGCTCGACCAGAACCGTCTGGTCACCCTCGTCGGGCCAGGCGGCTGCGGCAAGACACGGGCTCAGCACCTGGCGGTGGCCTTGCTCGATCGCGGTGTGTCGGTCACCTGGGTCGACCTGGCCTCGATAGGAGCCGGTGGCTCGAACCCGGCCGATGAAGTCATCGATCAGATTCTTGGAGCTATCGGCGCCGCCGTAGAGGTTGGAGCGACGACGCTCGATCGCCTAACAGCATCGCTCGAATCTGATCCGAACCCCGTTCTGGTGCTCGACAATGCCGAGCATCTGGTCAACACCGTCGCCGATCTCGTCGACGAAGTGCTTGCGCGCGTTCCTAGGAGTCGGGTCGTGTTGACTAGTCGACAGATTCTAGGGCTCTCGAACGAGTCTGTGTTCTCGGTGCCTGCCTTGTCGCTTCCGCCGGTGGAGGCAGGTGACCACGCTCGACTCGAGGACTTCGACGCCACCGAGCTGTTCATGCTGCGGGCGCGGGCCGCCCGTCCCGGCCTTTCTCTGAACAAAGCCGACACCTCGCTCGTAACAACGATCTGTCGCCGTCTCGAAGGGATGGCCCTGGCGATTGAGTTCGCCGCGGCGAGAGCTCGGCATCTGCCTTTGTCTGAGATTGAGGCCGGGCTCGACGACGCCATGACGATGCTCCAGGGTCGGGCCGCAGGGGCAGTCCCTCGCCAACGAACCATCGAGGCTTCAGTGGCCTGGAGCATCAGGCTGCTCGACGCCAATACCCAGGTGGTATTGGGGCGCCTGACTGCTCTCCGGACGTCGTTCACGCTAGAAACCGCAAGAGCAGTGGCAGCCGACGGTCAGGTGATCGACGCCCGCGACGTAACACCTGAGCTAACCCTCCTTGTCGACCACAGTTTGGTCCGATTCGATGACCTCGATGGCCGTTATCACATGCTCGAAACGGTGCGACAGTATGCAAACAAGCACATGTTGCAGCCCGAGGAAGCGACGGCAACACATCGCCGTCACGCGGAGTACTTCGCGCAATATTGCACTGAGGTCGGACGTGGCGAGCGAGGAATCGAGCGGGCCCCGATTCTGCTTGAGATGCCACACATCGTTGAGGCGCTTCGTTGGTCTCGGAATCATTCGGCCGAGACTGCATTTGCCATTTGTTCTGGCCTAAGCAGCTACCGAAGCGCACTCGGATACCACTCGGATCTAGTTGAGACCTGGCGCTGGATCACCAAGCTGGAGGTAGAAGGATCTCTCGAGCAGTCATGGCTCACCGCGATCGCCGCCTTGTTAGCACCAGCCACAGGAGCCGGTTTCGATGTATCCAGACTGGTCGGTCTCGCCGAGGCCCGCCTCGCGCCCGGATCGGCCCGCGCTCGAGGATGGCTAGAGCGAGGTGCCTCGATGGGGCCCGCCTACAGGGGAGATGTAGATCCCATCTGTCGTTACGCCAGTTCGGTAATCGCACGCCGAGATGATCCCGAGACCTCGATCTACGTTGGGTTTGCTGCCTATATGGCCGTACTCGTCGGTCGACTCGACGATGCTGCATCGAATCTCGACGCTGTGCGCTCGATGGCGCGTCGACATGACGCACCGTTCACCGTCGACAGTGTCGGAAACGGCTTCGCGGCGTCAGTCCTCTATCGACTAGCTGCTGGAGACCACATCACAGCGCGCGACCTGGACGAAACTAAACCACTCGGCTCTGCCTTCTCGATTACCGCAGCTGCAGCCCTAGCTCAGGCAGCGGTATCGGCACAAGACCCTGAGTTGTACGCCGTTGCCGATCAATGGGCTCGGGCAGGCACGATAAGGATGCTTGAGTTCTTGGTGCCACTGGTCCGGCTCTACGGAGCCATTCTTAACGGACGCACTGATGATGCCGCCAACGCTGCAGAGGTCTTCTGGCACGAGTCGTCGGTTGTGCCAGTGAGCAGGTTGCACCAAGTGCCTGCAGTGGTACGAGCCATGATCGCCGACGGACGGACAGAGGCCGCCGCCGAAGTACTGGCCACAGCCGACCCGCTAGTGGCCAAGATGCGCCAAGTGCCGTTACTTGAATGCAACCTCAGCCTCGGACGTGCAGAAGTCGCATCGGCGAGCGGCGATCGAAGCGGTGCTGCTACTCATGCGCACTCGTTGCTCAAAGGAGCAATCGACGGCGGATTCACCCCACTTGTGGTCGACGCGCTTGAACTCTTGGCTATCGACGGCGCCGCGCCAAACAGCTCAGACATCGCTGCTCGACTATTTAAGTGTGCGCAGCGGGAGCGAGACCGGTGCGGACTGCGCTGGTCAGCGGTCGGTAGCACCGCCGAGCGAGCCCAGCTTCTGGCCGCCGCTAGATCAGCAGAGTTGATCTCGGTGGAGGCCGCCGTCGAACTGGCAGCCGGGGTTCTGCGGTAGATCTAGCCGAGTTGGGCCGCGAGTGCGTCGATCGGGGCCGAGCCCGAAGAAGAGACGTCGACCCGCCGATCGACGGTCGCGCGCTGGTGATCAGCACTCATCACTTCTGCGTGGTCTGGCGCGTCACGTGACCACAACACGTCGCCGAGTAATCCAAGAACCAGCATTGCGACCAACATGACCATGACGATCGTAAGTGTCAACATTTGTGTCCCTCCGTGGGTTCACCCTGGGTGTCGCCGATTTTGTGTCAATACATCTACAACTAGTACTACCGCCTCACAATGACATCGGAATGTATGGTGCCGAACTTGACATGAGTTCGTTACCTGGTAGTCATGACCGAACCCAAACGGTCACGGTCGCGTCATCTATTCGCACCCTTGAGCCAGCAAGAACCGCTTGCGACCTAGCTCGATGCCAACACTGCCAAGAGTTCGGGGCCGAATTTTTCGATTTTGGCCGCGCCGATGCCGTGAATTCGGCGAAGTTGTTTCTCGTTGCCTGGTACATCGGCGACCAGTTCGTCGAGAGTGCGATCGTTGAAGATCACATAGGCAGGAACGCCATCGGTCTTGGCCCTATCGAGACGCC
>JAADHX010000245.1:3775-15812 GCA_013151655.1 Actinomycetota bacterium | reverse complement strand
GAGGTACCCGTCGCCGATGGTTGTCGGGCGCTCTCCGATGAACTGCAAGCGGCCCGTTCGGTCGAGGGATCCCCAACCCAAGGTTCGAGAGTCGGTGGCCACGAAATCAGCCGACAGGAACGTGCCTACCTTGTCGGAATCACCGAACATGACTGCCTCGCCACACTCTCGGACTCGACGAACCAGGTCGGCGTCGGAGTTGCTTAGCGTCTTCATCCAGAGCCGGTCGAGCTCGGCCTCGGCGGCAGGGACGTCACCGGGGTCGAACATCACGGTGCGATCACGCCGGCCTTGCGTGTCGATTGACTCGACGGCGAGGAACTCAACTACGAAGTCATTGATCTCGATAACGACTTGCAGCATGGCAAGGTGGTCACCGCGAATGGCGAGCGTGGTGGCGCGAATGTCGTCGATCGCGGCAATTCCACGCAGAGCCTCGTAGGACACCGTTTCCGCCTCGGAGCCTTTGGTGAGACCGCTATTGACAGTGGACCGACGGTCGTCGTGGACGAAGTCCGGCGAGAACAATCCTTCGGGCGGCTCGGGCCGATGTTCGTCCAACATGAGCGCTATCTGTCGATCGCCTGAACGGGTACAGGCATTCGCCAGCGACGGTTGCGGTTCAGGATCTGAAGACGCCAGTTCGCGCGCACAGGCGAACGCTTCTTCTCGCTGACTCGGGTTGTAGACCCCTTGACTCACCATCTGACCGCCACGCCAGCCGTTTACAGACCACAGCGTCTCTGCTGACTCGACGCCGAACTCCGAGGAGGTTGTATTGATCGTGACGTTCGTTACAGCGACCGCACGACCGAAGAACACATGGTCGCGCAGCCGGCCGGTTCCTCGGCCCAGAGTCAACGGTCGCTGCCGGATGAGTTCTGTATAGGTCTCGAGATCAATCGCGTCCCCGAACCCAAGAAGCCGATGATCGGTACCCATGAACTCCGGCGCGTAGAGCTCTCGAATCACGTCGACATCACCGGTAACGATCGCCTCAAGGACCCGCTGCTGCTCATCGAAGCGTTCCCGAAGCTCGGGCAACAGTGACTCCCGGTACAGACGGTCGAGTTCGTCGTAGGCCGCATCGATGTCGTCGCTATCGAAGGTGGCGAGGTGCGCGATTTTCCCCGACGCACCCAGCGATACCAGCAACAGCCGCTCGATGCGATTTCCGGCCTGGTCCACGAGATCTGATCGACTGAGCACTAGTGACTCGCCGCGTAGAGCAATCGCTTCATTGCCGACGTCGTCGGACAGGCCGAGCGAATGGGTGGCGACCGACATCTCGATCATCGCCGTCTTACCTACAAATCGGCCAGCCGAAACAACAGAGCGTCGGTCGTCGTACACGATGTCGTCATCAAACAGATCGCCCAGCTTTGAAGCGTCTAGCACCTCGCCGCGGCGCAGTTCACTCAGCGCCACACAAACACGTTGGACATCGGTCATTCTTACGCCGTACGGCTCGTCATGATCCGCGATTCGGCCGCGTCAGTGCTAGCGGCGAGTTCGTCGAACCGAGCCAGTGCTGCATCCAGGTCTTCGACGTCCCACTGCTCCTGAAACGCAACCTTTCCCTGGCGTTCGAGCACCAACACCAACAGCCGGTGCCCCCACCGATCAGAGTTGACGAACTGGTGGGTGGTTTCCATGCTCGACAGCATCACGTGATCTGAGTATGCAAGTAGCTTGCGGCCGACGACACTGCCCATCACATCGCCGGCCGCGACCATCCCGGCCATCTTCTCTTCGGCAGTTGCGTTGTCGAGCGCACCTAACTGGTTGTGAGCAACAACCTCGAAGTCTTCGGCCAACAGGGCAGCCATCCGGTCGGCGTCGACTGGTGGATGGTGGGCCAGTCCAAATTCCATGAACAACTCGGCGGTCGGTCGCTGCTGTTCGTCGAGGGTGTCAATCCAGCTGCGGTATAACCCATTGATGCTGTCAATCAGTTGGTCCCCATAGGAGCGAGTCATCAGCTCGCCCTCAGAAGTCAGCGTCACAGAGACGAACTCTGGTCCGTCCGCGTGGCGAACTTCCACGAGGGCATCATTTTGGTACAGGACCGAGACCACTTCGAAGTCGTCGTCAGGGCGATTTAGTTTGAAGTGGTCAGTTGCTGCATTGGCCACCTCGAGAGACCGGACGGGAATGAGCGGCGGCTGGGTCACTAGTTCGGCCTCCAACTCGTCGAAGCGGGCATTTGCGAGAGCCATTTCGCCGCCATCCCAGCTCTCGATGTAGTCAACCTTGCCGGCCTTCTCGCGTGCCAACACGATCAAGGTCGACGTCCAGCGCTCACCACCAGAGCGCCTGTACGAGGCGACGAACGTCGTCAGCGAGAGATGATCGCTGAGTCGATGGACCTTGGCGCAGATGTTGTCACTATCGGCATATAGAGCGACCATCGCATCAACCTGGGCAGAAGGCGTATCTGCCTGGGCCAGCTGAAGGATGGAGTCGTGGTCAGTGCTTCGGAAGTCTGGCGAGTACAAGGCGGCCACCGCGTCGGGGGCGGGCGGATTCATGGCCGCGATGAGTGCGTTGAAGGTCGAAAGGCCCTTGGTGGCTGATGGTCCCAACCCATCGAACCATCGACGATCCAAGACTCGCATCGCCTCGGGAAGTTCGTCAGCCGCGAAACGCTGTTCATCAGGTTCTTCGCCATCAGTCGGCGTACTCAGCACAACAAATGTCGGCTCTGCGTCGGAGGTCACCTCCGCCAACGCATGGTCGTCGAAACGGACCGCCAACACCTCGACCGAACCAGACCCAGCCCAACGTTCCTCAATCAGCCTCGTCGCACTGTTCACCAAATCCGGGCTCAGGTCCGGGGTGGGCGATCTGTCCGACAGTGCGCCACCAGTCGCCGAAAGCTCGTCGAAACGGGCCACCGCAGCATCGACCTGCCCCTCTTCGAACGATTCGAACCACCACAGCTTCCCGTTCTCGACCATCCCTAGCGATACCGAAACCCCGGCCTCCGTGAGGTCGTGACCGTGATGACCACTTAGCACCGCCATAGACGCTACATAGCCCTCATCGGAGCATCGGTAGAGAGTCCGAGAGACGAAAACCCCAACCTCGGATGACGGCTCCATCATGGCTAACCAGCCATCACGGTCGAGCCGGCCAAAGCCGAGCTGACGATGGTCGATGTGTACGTAGTCGTGGCGCACGAACGGGGCGAAACTAGCTGAATCCCAGTTCCGCGTCGCGGTGCCCATGGCAAGGATGGCTCGTCCATTGTTGGGAGCCACCTCAGGAAAGAGCTCCCAGAAACGTCGATCGAGATGTTCAATCGCGGCGGCGAGCTCGGTGGAGCCAAACTCTGCAGGCGCCACGAGCTGATCACGCTCGTCGACTTCGACGACCAGATAATGCCAAGTCGAGACACCACCACTGGTCTTGACATCGAGAAGGGCCAACTGGTCCCTCACGGCGATCACGACATAGTCATCACCGCCAATACGACCGAACGCCTCGCTCGCAGCGTTGCTTAGCTCAGCGAATGAGTCGCCCGAGTGCGCAGTCTCGTCTTCGATAGCCAGTTCCGCGGCGAGTTCGTCGAAGCGAGCGTTGGCGGCGTCCATGGCGCCAACATCCCAGGACTCGTACAAGTCGACTTTCCCACCATGTTCTCGTCCAATAAGCAGAATCTCAGACACCCACCGTTCACCGCGCGACCGCCGATCCGAACGCAGGTAGGTCGACAGAACAAGATGGTCGGCAAGTCGATGCACTTTGCCGATGATGCTGTCAGTGTCAGCGCTCATCGCCACATTCAGGTCAACCTGTTCCGAGCGAGAATCGGCCTCGGCCAGCTGAAGGAGCAATGCATGACTGACCTGATTCATTTCGGACGAGTACAAGGCGGCCAACGCGTCTGGGTCAGGTGGGTTCACGGCGGCCACAACCGCGATGAACGTTGGAAGGCCCTTCGTAATCGATGAACCCAGACCTTCGACGAACCGACTATCGAGCACTCGCATCGCCTCGGGAAGTTCGTCGGTCGCGTAACGCTGCTCATCGGGATCGTCGCCATCGGCCGATGCGCTCAACACGACAAAGAACGACTCGGAATCTGCTGTCACCTCAGCCAGCGCATGGTCGTCGAAACGAACGGCCAGCACCTCAACCGACCCGGAGCCAGCCCACCGCTCCTCAATCAGCCTCGTCGCGCGGTTCGCCAGATCCGGGGTCAGATCGATAGGCAGCCCCAGCGATCTGTCGGGCCGTGCGCTGCGGTCGGCCGCCGACAGCTCCTCAAACCGGGCAATTGCAGCATCCACCTGGTTCTCTGCGAACGACTCCGATCGCCAGAACTTGCCGCCCTTGAACATCCCGACCGAAACCGAAATGCCAGCCTCGACGAGATCGTTGCCATGGTGACCACTCAACGTTGCAAACGACCCGACAAAACCAGCGTCGGATATCCGATAAACCTCCCGCGGCACCTGGACGCCTATCCCTTCTGAAGCATCGATGAGAGCTAGAAAGCCGTCTCGATCGAGCGCTCCGAAACCGATGGGTCGATGGTCGAGGTATCCGAAGTCGTCCGCCATAAGCAACGCGAGGCTTCTTGTGTCCCACATGCGCGTTGCTGTGGCAATGGCGAGAATGGTCTGACCGTTCTCGGGGACGGTGTCAGAGATGAGGTCCAACCAGCGGCGACTTAGGGCCTCCACAGCTGAGTCAAGTTCGCCTTCACCAAACTCAGTGCGGGCGACGAGGTCGCCAGACCCGTCGACCTCAGCCACGACGTAGTGCCGAGCCGACACGGCGTCATCATTGGAGACCTCGACAAGGGCCAGCTGGTCGCGCACCGCAATCACGATGTAGTCATCGTCAGAATCGCGGCCAAAGGCTTCACTCGCAGCGCTGCTCAGTTCGCCAGGCGAGACCAGCGGGTCTGGATCCCCAGTCTCGCCAGCCAATTCTGCGGCTAACTCGTCAAAGCGAGCGTTGGCCAGAGCGATGTCGCCGACATCCCAGTTCTCGACGTAGTCGACTTGGCCACCGCTTTCCCTACCGATAGTGGGCAGCCTGGTCACCCAGCGTCCGCCATTGGGTCGCCGGTTCGAAATATCAAATGTCACGAGCAGAAGATGATCAGCAACTCGGTTGATCTTGGACGAAATGTTGTCACCGTCGGTATTGAACGCCGACCCCACGTCTACCAACTCGGCATGTATGTCGGTGCTGGTCAACTGAAGCAGTGGAGCATGGTTAACGTTGCTCACATCGGGTGCATAGATCTCGGCTAATGCCCCGGGGTCGGGTGGATTCATGGCTGCCACCAGAGCAACAAACGCCTCGATACCTTCCGGGGCCGATAGTCCCATGCCATCGATCCACCGACGATCCAAGGCCCGCATCGCCTCAGGGAGCGAATCGGCGTCAAAACGCTGCTCATCGGGATCCTTGCCGTCGGCAGGCATGGTCAACAAGACGAAGAACGACTCGGACTCGGCCGTCACCTCAGCCAACGCATGGCTATCGAAACGAACCGCCAACACCTCGACCGACCCAGAATCGGCCCAACGCTCCTCAATCAGCCGCGTCGCACTATTGACCAGTTCGGGGCTTAGATCGATCGGCAGCGATGTCGAACTGGAATCAGAATCAAGTTCGTCGAACCGAGCTAGAACGGCATCAAGTTGGTCCGCGGGGAACTGCTCGATCCGACGGACCGACGAGTCTTCAAAGAGAACTAGTCCGACATTTGGGGCCATTACGACATCGCCGAGCCGAGCGCCATCAGTAGAGGTGTACCCAGAAGACACCAGGCCATAGCTCGAAGTTCGATGTATGAGCTGTATGACAGACTGGAATTGGGTGTTACCAGCGGACAATCTGTAGTCGATGAGCTCAGACCTGTTCAGCGTCCCGACCCCGAGGAGTTTGTGATCAACAAACTCAAGATCCTCGTGAAACGCGGCCTCGTGGGCCGCGAGATCGCCGCCGTAGAGCGCGCCCACGAACTCTCGAATCGGTCCTACCAGCTCGCGCGCTATGGACAAGTCGATCTCGGTCCATCGCCGCTCCAAGTGCCGGAACGCGTCGCGTAGCTGATCTGGTCGGAACTGCCGAATCCGTACCAACAGACCTTGGTCGTCGATCTCCTCCACCAGGAACCTACGAGTGCCATCGTCGAGGCCAACATCGATGAGGGCGAACCGATCGCAGCGCACCGCAACCACTGTTCGATCAGGGCCACCGAACCCGACCGACATGAGCGAGCCGACCAACTCGTCACCCACAACGACATGGCCTTCTGAGTCCTCCACCACGAAGCCCTGTGCAACGAAAGAGTCCAAGCGGTCGTGTTTGCCTGAGCGAAGGCAAATGTTCACCGCGCCGCCAACTTCGACGACGGTCGAGGTGTCAAGCGCAGTTTGCCCGGCCACCAACTCGTCATATCGGCCTAGAGCACCGGCGGTGTCTCGTTCATCGAACTGTTCGGCACGCGTGAAGTAGCCAGTAGCGGGGTTAGCCATACTGATCCACAGACTGGCCTGCGAGGGAGCGGAACCGTCCGTCATTACGACGTTGTAGCGCTGTGCCCACAACGCCACGCAAGACCCGGAGCGGTGGAGTTTTTCGTTCACGCAGACAACCGATTGGCCTACGTTGACTAGGGACTCAGCCCGTTGCACCAGCTGCTCGAAGCCAGATTCGGCCACTGGCCAGCCGAGCTGACGATGCTCGACTAGCTGAAAAGATGGGTCGAAGCGAGATATCACGCCGTCGACTCTCTTGGCCGCCAGAGCAGCGTTGTAGTCGGTGTACTCCGACAGGAACAGCGCCTCTGCCGGAGGTAGTTCGGCTTGATGCAGCCGGTCGAGCGCGGCTAGCGCGGCAACGAGATCATCTGGATCGAACCTCACTATCCGGCGCAGCAAACCTTCATCACTCCACTGCGTAACGGCGAGAAAACCAAACTCAACCGACTCGTCATCGAGGCCAACGACGGTCGACATAAGGGCCAAGGATTCGCCACGGACAGCAACGGGCGTAGAAGCCTTCACCACGAAGGCACCAAGGTCGGAACTTCCGGGAAAGAATGCGGCCTCTACGACATCTCGTTTACCGTCCAACCGGAGTTGCACCAGAGAACGACGGTCATCGCTGACAACATTGTCGTCGACCGCGTCGGAGTACGCAGCCTCATCTCGATCAACGAGTGTCTTTAAGAACCCGGTGGCCCGTTCATGGGCCTTGTTCCAGAACTCTGCAGCTTGCTCAGGATCTGGCGCCACAACCTCGGCGGGATCAAGCTCGTCGAGCCGAGCTAGTGCGGCATCGAGCTGCTCCTCGGGGAAGGACTCAAGCCGTCTAACCAACGAACCGTCAAAGACGAGCACGAACACGTGCGGGTTCATAACAACGTCGCCGACGCGTGCGCCATCGATCGCCGTAAAGCCCGAACTCACCATGCCATGGCTGGACGTTCGATGAACAAGCTGTTCTAGGGCAACATAACGTGGGTTTGAATCGGAGAATCTAAAATTGATGAACTCCGACCGGTTCGCCGTCCCAGCCCCTAGAAGGTTGTGATCAACGAATTCGAAAGACTGGTGAAGAATCGCCTCATGAGCTTCCGCACTGCGGCCATAGACTGCACTCAGGAACTGGCGCAGTGGTCCCACGAGAGCGGCAGGAATTGACTCGTCCACCTTGATCCATCGTCGCACAAGGTGATGGAGCGCATCCGTCAGCTGATCCGCTGAGAACCGCCGAATTCGCGTTAGCAAACCGTGTTCGTCGATCTCCTCAACTAAGAAGCAGCGTGATCCATCGGCAAGGCCGACGTCGATCAGGGCCAAACGATCGCAGCGCACCGCGACCACGGTGCGGTCGGGTCCACCGAACCCGACCGACTTGAGCGAGTCGACCAGATCGTCGCCGACAATGGCGCCGCCTTCGGAATCCTCCAACACGAAGCCTGGTCCAACGAACGAGTCCAAGCGATCGTATTTGCCGGAGCGAGCGCAAATATTGATCGCGCCGCCAGCTTGAACAACTAGCGAAGTGTCGAGATCGGTCGAGGCTGCGGCCAGCTCATCGAACCGACTCAAGGCGCCTTCAACATCTAGTTCGTCGAACTGCTCGATCCGCGTCACATAGCCGCTTGCTGGGTTGTTCGCGACCAAAATTACGTCGCGCTGAGATGGAGCGGCTCCGTCGGCCATGACTGTGAGGTATCGGTGCTGATAGATCATCCCTCCAGAATCAGAGCGGTGAATCTTTTCGTTTATCGCAGTTACCGACTCAACCGCCTCAGCCAGCGAGCTTGCACGTTGTTGGAGTTGTGCCCAGCCATCATCGGTAGAAGGCCACCCGATTTGGCGATGGTCGTCGACCACAATCGATGGGTCGAACCTGGACATGATCCCGTCGACGTCCATAGCAGAGGTAGCAAGATTGTAATCGGCGTACTCGCTGTGGATCAGAGCTTCGGTCGGGTTCAACTCCGACTCGTAGAGACGGTCGAGCTCCGCGAGCGCTGCAACGAGATCATCTGGATCGAACATCACGATCCGACGCAGCAAGCCTTCATCGCTCCACTGTGTAACGCCCAGCCAAGCGAGCTCGATCGCTTCGTCGACCGGGCCAACGACCGTCGACATAAGGGCCAAGGATTCGCCACGGACAGCGCCTGGCTCGAACGACTTCACCGCCAAGGCACCAACGTCAGAACTTCCGGAGAAAAACGCGGACTCTACGACATCTCGTTTACCGTCCAACCGAAATTGCACGAGAGAACGACGGTCATCGCTGACAACATCGTCGTCGACCAAGTCCGAGTAAGCAGCCTCATCTCGCTCGACGAATAGCGTTAGTAGTCTGGCGGCCGATTCGTGAGCCTTGTTCCAAAACTTCGCCGCCTCGCCGGGTTCTGGAGTGAGCGTGGCACCAGCCGCGACAGAAGACTCTTCGACAGACTCAGCTTCGGGTAACGACAGTTCGATGGTCGCACCCTTCATCTCGAACAGACGCGCTGCCTCGGCTGCTGCACGGACTGCCCGTTCGGGTTGACCAGCGGCGCTAAGCACGCGAGCCAGACTGGCCACCGCGTTGGCGTGATCGACCAAGATGTCGGTTCTTGCGCCTAAGGCAACTGCCTCTTCGGCAATCACAATGGCCTCATCGAACCGGCCTCGTCCGGCTAAAACCTCGGCCTGCACAGAGTGGCTGATAATCGCAGTTTGTGGATTCTGGCCGGCTAGCGCGTCGCTCTCGGAAGCCAGATCGCTGGCCTCGTCGATGCGACCTTGTACCAGCAACGCCCGCGCTAGGTGAGCCGCCGCCTGGCCAGCATCGGCACCGATTCCCATCGACCCGAGACCGTCGTATGCCCTCCGCAAGAACGGCTCGGCCGTGGCAGCATCTTGAGCCAACAACTCGACGAGCCCCGAATAGAGCTCGGTTTCGAGAAGACCGTGAGTTTGTCCTAACTCCTCGAGCGTGTCCCGGGCTGTCGCGAGCATGGTGCGAGCAGTGTCGTATCGACCCCGCAGCGCTTCGAGAACAGCCTGACAACGAACCGAGGTTGCCTCTACCGCTGGCGAACCGGTAGTGATGCGAAGCAGCCGAACAACATCGAGGCACCGTCCGCCAGCTCTTGGTACCGGGCTCGGACCCCACAGAGCAGCTACCGGGGCAGCACCAAGAATCGCGGTCACCCGGCGGCGGTCGTCGATGGCTCGGGCCGCCGATAAGGCCTGATCGAGTTCTTCTTCGCATTCGCCGACTCGCCCAAGCCTGGCCAAGGCCCCGGCCCGTTGTGCTCGCGCCTTGGCAACCCCGGCCTGATCGCCAAGCTCCTCGAGCAATACGGCAGCAGCCTCGGCACGGAGTTCGGCATCGTGCAAACCGTCGGGATCGGTGGCGATGGCAAGCTCGGCTCGGAAGCACTCAACCCAACCGCCGAGACGTCTGTCGGTGCCAGCAACTTCGTCGAGGCGATCGACCAGCGGTGCACCAGCGGCCACGTTGCGAGTGCCGAGCAACGACTCACAGGCCAAAACCAGCAACTCGGCAAGCCCGCTGCTCTGATCGTCGACGCATGCCAGCGCCCGCGTCGCCAACGATCCCGCAGCTTCGAGATCCTCACGGGACAACGCCCTCGAAGCCGCGACCTCAAGCAACGAAGCAGCCCGCTCGCCCAAAGCGCGGGTCTCATAATCGTCGAGGTTGAGTTGATGCCGGTAGTGGTGAGCCTGCTCAAAATGGTGGGCAACAACAACCTCGTGTTCGCCTACCAACCTCGAAGCCGTCTGCTCGGTCCACTCGCCGACCAGAACGTGCAGTTCGGCCCGAGCCCCTTTCAACAACCGACGGTAAGCCGCGTCGCGAATGAGCACATGGTGAAACCGAAAGACGGGTTCATCGCCCCAATAGGTTCCTGTTGGCTCGATGAGTTCCCGACGGCGGAGCCGCTCGAACAACAAATCGAGCTCGGCCCGAGATTGCTCGGCCCCGGCCGCTCGAATGGCACCAACAGGAAACTCCGAACCGACAACCGACGCCAACTCGAGCAGCCGTCGCTCGTCGGGAGCCATGCGCTCGACACGGCTAGCCAGCAACGAGTTGATGGTCGGCACTTCGACAGCATCAATATCTATGACCATCTGCCAAGAACCCGAAGCGTTGGAGATCACCCCGTCGTCGACGAGCATTCGCATCAGCTCACGAACGAACAGCGGGTTACCCTCGGTCGATTCCGGAATCTTGACCAAAAGATCCCGAGGCAGCGAGTCGGCACCAACCAGCTTGGCCGCCAGTTCGCTCGTCGCTTCGTTGGACAACCCCTCCAGATTCACAACCGCTGTTACTCGGCGCCCGATTTCGGCGAGAACGGGTCGCAGGTCGCGGATCTCGGGCCTAGCCAATCCCACCACCAACAACGGCACGGTCTTGACCCACTCGACAAGGTGCTCCAACAGATCGAGGAAGAGCGGCTCAGCCCACTGAATATCGTCGACCACAAAAACAACTGGTTGCGTTGACCCCAGCAGCTCGAACAGCCGACGCACAGCAAAGAACATCTCCTCGGTCGAGCGCATTGGTGCCGCCCCAACAAAGCCACCGAGTAGTTCGGCAACTCGAGCAGAATCGTCAAGATCGGCAACGGTGGCGGCTACGAGATCTGAGATTTCGTCTATCGAGTGCGCGTCGGTGATGCCAGCAATCGAGCGCAACAACTCCGAGATAGGTGCAAACGTGGCGCCACCAGAACGTTCGCAACGCAAGTCGAACGCCGCAGTCCCACCGTCGACAGCAGCCCGCATTTCTCTTGCTAACCGTGTTTTGCCTACACCCGGCGAACCAATGACAGTGACCATCTTGGCTGTTCGGTCGAGAATGGTGTCTTCGAGAACCAAACGCAACTGCCGAAGCTCGGCGTCCCGACCAACAAACGGGGTAGCAACTTCGTCGATGGGACCAATGGCTTCGAGAACTTCGTAAGACCCGACAAGTTCTTCTTTACCTTTGGCCCGAATCCCGCGTCGGTCGCCATATCTCACGACCGATCGCGTCAGCCTCCACGTAGGTTCGCCAACCAGCACGCGTCCGGGGGCGCAAGCCGCTTCGAGCCTGGCCGCAGTATTTAGCGCATCACCGACGATGTCTTCGTCTTCGGAGGCAATCACAACCTCTCCGGTATTGATGCCGACTCGAAGCCCGACGTCGATGCCGTAACGGGCGGTGATGTGCCGCCCAATTTCTTCAAACCCAACCTGCAATGCAAGGCCGCAGCTAACCGCTCGTTCGGCGTCGTCTTCTGCCATTTCTGGCACGCCAAACAGGGCCAGTACTCCATCGCCGACGAACTTCGACACAGTGCCGCCGTGCGCCTCAACAACACTGCGCGCCATTTCGAAATAACGACCCATCGCGTCACGGGCCGACTCGGCATCGACTCGCTCGCCGAATGCGGTCGAACCGACGAGATCGCAGAACAACGCGGTGACGGTCTTACGGACTGCGGTTTGGGCCTGGGCGTCTGACGAAAGTTGGCTTGGGG
>JAADHX010000245.1:0-3718 GCA_013151655.1 Actinomycetota bacterium | reverse complement strand
CCACCAACTCGCGTTGGCAATGCAGACACGACAACGACAACGCCGAGCCACACCCCGAACAGAACCGGGCATCGCTCTGATTCTCACGACCACACGATCCGCAGTTCATTCAACCCCTTCCGACCCCGCTGTTCAGTATCCCCGATGCCACGGCAGATGGCTATCTCATGCGACCTAGGGTGGGCTCTCGCTGAAGAACTGTCCGTGATCTGGATCACATTCCCAATGACATCAGAGAATGCGACATGAGAGACTGCGGCAATGTCGATGTGGGATGCCATTGCCAGCCGTGGCACCGAGGTGACCTTCGCAGCAGGCGACGTGTTGTTACGCCACGGCGATCTTGGGCGCCACTGTTACGCGATTCGCGAAGGGCTGGTTCTGGTCACGGCAACCTCTTCGCAGGGTTCGACCGTGGTACTCGGTCGAAGAGGGCCCGGGAGTGTGCTTGGCGAGCTGGCCGCTCTCGAAGGCGCACCTCGATCGGCCACTGTGCGGGCCACCACCGATGTGACAGCGATCGTGCTTCAGGCCAACGACCTGGAAGATCTGCTACGTGAAGAACCCGAGTTGGCCATAGCCGAGGTGCGGAGGTTGTCGCGCCAGCTTCGAGCCCTGACAGAGCGGTACGCCATGCGAAGCGAGGAACTGCGCACCAGGCTGGCGTCGCTTCTCGTAACACACGCGGTCGAAACCGACGATCCGGTATTCCGATCCACCCGCGAAGAACTGGCCGGTTGGATTGGCGCCACCAGGGAGGCGACCATCAGAGCGCTGCGCGACCTCGAAAACCAAGGCAGCATCTCTCTTCGGCGGGGCGCGGTGGAGATAGTCGACGAGGATCAGCTCAGGTCGTTCGGCTGACTACCTCGGAATTCGCAACGCAGAACGAACCTGTGTCTAGAAACGTCGCCATGACGACGATCCTCGACACAGGTTGCGGAAATCCGTGGGGCTTAAGCCACTGCGGTTCGCTGGGCGGCGATGGACAGCATTACCAGCGCTAGAGCCGCTGCGATTGCTGATAGGGCGATCGGACCATTGATCCCGAAGTGACCGTAGAGCTGGCCCGCCAGGACAGCGCCTGCACCGCGAGCGACGGTGCCGACAGCTCCACCGATCGTGATGCAGCGGCCCCGGGCCGACGGCATCGCCTCACTCACCAACGAAAAGCAGGTGACGATCCCATACTCGAAACCGAGGAAAAACAACACGATGCCTAAGGCCCCCACCAGCAACGAGGTCTCAGCTAGCGCTACAACCACGAGCCCGACTAGAAGCAACATCAGTGCCAACTGCGTGGTTCGCCGTTTCCCGAATCGATCGGCCAGAAGTGCCGAGCTAGCCGAAGAAACCAACTCCGCGGTTCCAAAGGCCATGGCGACCAGGCCGATACCGCCGGTGGAAACACCCAGATCGTCGTCGAGCCAAGTACCAATCATTACGAGGGTTGCAAAACCCGCCACTGCCACGGATGCCCCGGCGGTGATGAGAATCCAAGCATCAAGAGTGAGTCGCATCGAAGTCTTCTCAGACCCACGCGCCGCGACAGTCGGAGGGGTGTCGGGCATTCGATAGATCAGCAGAGCCCCGATTGGTGCGGCAATGATCATCGCCACAAAGGGGCCGCGCCAACCGAACCAACGAATCAGCAATGCCATCGTCGGCGCGCCAACTAGGAGGCCGAAGGCCCACGAAGTCTCGAACGTGCCAATAATGCGAGCGCGATTCTCGAATGGAACGCGGGCGCTAATCCAGGCATGACCACTGCTCGTCAGAAATGCAGTTCCCAGCACGAGCACCATCACCGATGCAGCGAAGTAGACGACCGAGCCGCCCAAGGCGATGGCACCAGAAACGCCAACCAAGCCAATGGCAACGAGCATGAGCGTCTTCTCGTGGCCCCGGTCCAGGTAGCCGCCGATAAACAGAGTGGCGAGGCCTGTCATCTCAGCCAAACCCAGGACCGCCGCCAATGTTGCAGTAGTCGTGTCAAACGCAACTTCGAGGGTCACGAAGAAGAACGGGATCCAGCGCAGCGACGCATTTGTGAGCGTCTTAGCAGCCGTCAGCCGCACGATCTGGTCGCGATCCATACGATCGGCGGGGGCCTGGCTGATAGCTGGTCCGCCTTGCTGATTCACCGGTGGAAATCTACAACAAGCCTGGTTGCATGCTTGCACCCAGACTTTCTGGCGTTGGCTTGATCCGAGGGCTGGTTGTCGTTGACGTGGGTGGGCGTCGCCGCCACGATGGGTGGCAGACAACCAGAACCAGAGGAGACACTAAGTGACCACAGTTGGAATGTTGCTCTTTGACGGAGCAGAGGAACTCGACTTCGTCGGACCATGGGAAGTACTCACCGCTTCTAGCATGCTTCGAGAACTCGACGGGGCCCCTGCCGACACGGTAGTGACAATCGCTCAAGCACTCGACCCGATCAACTGCGCCAAGGGCCTTCGCGTTCTGCCTGATCACACGTTGACCGATCATCCGGCACTCGATGTCGTGCTGGTACCGGGTGGCGAAGGCACGAGAACAGAGATGAACAACACCACCATCCTCGAATGGCTGGCCAAAGTCGACGAGACGACCACCTGGACAACCAGCGTGTGCACCGGCTCGCTCATCGTGCACCAAAGCGGCGTTGGCAAGGGAAAACGCCTGGCTACACATTGGGTGGCCGAAGACTCACTCGAGAGCCTCGGCGACGTTGAGGTCGTGCGCGATATGCGTTGGGTGGTCGACGGCAAAGTCGTGTCTAGCCAGGGGGTTTCAGCTGGTATCGACATGGCGTTGTGGATTGTGGGCCAGCTCTACGGGCCCGATCATGCCCGCAAGACCCAGCACTACATCCAGTACGACCCCGCGCCCCCATACCAGGCCGCCATCTAGCCGCCAGATACTGGGGGAACGATTCCAGCCCCAACCCAATAGCGTTCGGTCGGCTATGTCCGAACGTAGATTAATCAGCACTGCTGAAGGCACCCACAGTGGCAGCTTCGGTCCGTCCGAGTGGGGGCTACTCGCCTTCGCTGGTGTTACGTGGGGCGCGTCGTTTCTATTCATCGCCGAGGCACTAGAAGCGTTCACGCCTGCCCAGATTGGGTTCCTTAGGGTCGCTCTAGCCTTCATAGCGCTGTCGTTTCTGCGCAGTGCTCGATCGGTTCCGGTTGAACGGGCCGACTGGCCGCGAATCGTTGTACTCGGCGTTCTCTGGATGGCGTTGCCCTTCATCTTGTTCCCACTAGCCGAACAACGTGTCTCGTCGAGCCTGGCCGGAATGTTAAACGGCGCAGTCCCGCTCTTCGCAGCCGCTATAGCGGCCATTCTGCTGAGGCGTTTGCCAGGCTCCAAGCAGATGATCGGCCTGCTCATCGGGCTGGTTGGCTTGTTACTCATCGGGCTGCCGGCCTTCACGGCGGGAACAAGTTCGATTGTGGGCGTCGTGTTGGTCCTGAGCGCGATGGCTTGTTACGGGTTGTCGATCAACCTCACGGTCCCTGTAACGCAGAAGTACGGCGCGCTTCCAGTCATCTGGCGGTCTCAGTTCGTGGCTGTCGTTCTGAGTGCTCCCGGAGCATTGTTCGGGATTCGGTCTACGCAATTCGATGCCAGTTCGTTTGCTGCGATCTTGGCACTCGGTATCGGCGGAACCGCCTTGGCGTACATCGCCATGTCGATCCTTGCCGCACGGGTAGGCGGTACGCGGGCGTCC